>JAJAYT010000410.1 GCA_026786085.1 Microcoleus sp. CAN_BIN18
AATTATAAGCGAATTTGATGATCAGAGCAATGTGCTCATTGCGAATCCTACATCAGGAAAATTTAATGTTAATATAAATAATTGCTAGCCAGATTATTTATGAGTTTCTACCCACAAAAAGTTCCTTTTGTCAACCTCTCCCTGCAACACCAACCAATCCAATCCCAAATAGAACAAGTAATTGGAGAAATCATCCAGCGGGGAGACTTTATTTTAGGTCAAGCATTGACCGAATTTGAAACAGCATTTGCAGCAGCTTGTGGAGTACAATACGGCGTAGGAGTGGCTTGCGGAACTGATGCGATCGCCCTGGGACTCCAAGCTTGCGGGATTCATCCAGGAGACGAGGTGATTCTCCCAGCCAATACCTTTATCGCCACCATAATTGGTGTGATTCAAGCAAAGGCTACAGCTATTATCGTAGATTGCGACCCTGACACCGCCCTGATTGACCTGACAGCAGCCGAAACAGCGATTACCTCGAAAACTAAAGCAATTATCCCCGTACATCTCTACGGTCAAATGGTATCGCCCAGTCAGCTTTTAGATTTTGCCAACCGCCACGAGATAATCATATTTGAAGATGCCGCCCAAGCACATTTAGCCGAAAGAGAAGGATACCGCGCAGGTTCCATTGGGAAAGCAGCAGCATTCAGCTTTTATCCCAGCAAAAACCTCGGTTCTTTTGGCGACGGCGGGATGTTAATTACTAACGATGCAGAAATCGCACAAAAAATGCAAACTCTCCGCAATTACGGAGCACCAAGCAAGTATTTGCACACAGAAATCGGTACCAACAGCCGCCTCGACAATTTGCAAGCCGCCGTGCTCAACATTAAATTGCCATACTTAGAAAAATGGAATCGCGATCGCACATTAGCCGCTCAACACTACAATACTTTACTAGAACCCCTGAAACACAAAGGCATTATACCGATCGCCAATCACAGCAACACAGGTCACATTTATCACCTATATGTGATTCGAGTTACTGAGAAAAGCCCGTTAGCGAAGCCCGCCCCTACGGGGGCTGCGCCAACGAAGAGGATCGCCCGCAACACCCTTCAAGCAAAACTCGCCCAAGAAGGCATCCAAACAGGCATCCACTATCCCGTACCTTGCCACCTGCAACCCGCCTACCAAAACTTAGGCAATCGCGGCGACTTTCCCCGCGCCGAAACCCTGTGCGAACAGATTTTATCATTGCCAATGTATCCCGGATTGAGTAATACTCAGATTGAGCAGGTGGTAAAGGCGATCGAGCGATCGTTGAATTGCTAAGCTAATTGTTCATAAAAGTTATGCTAAGGGTGTTTCAAGCAGTAGAGTGCGGTGATCAAAGCGTTGTTGTGGGGAATTAACAAATCTTTAACTCACAGTTCAAAACCGCAAAGCTTTGTTCGCCCTCGCGCCGCAATCTCAACACTTCTCAAACCATGCACATCCAGCGCAGAATTCACATTGTTCTCAAGCGATACATCCTGCCCGAAGGTATCACAGTGCTCCTAGTGCTGCTGTACGCCCCCCTGATAGTACACTGGTATGACGGCTGGCTCAATAAAAACATCAGCATCGAACACGAATATTTCAGCCACGGACTCATTGGCTTGCCCTACGCGGGTTATATTGCTTGGACGAACCGAAAGTGCTGGCGTCGCTTGCCCAACTCGTCGCATCCTTTAGGAACCTTTTTGTTGGTATTAGCGACGCTTTTTTATCTAAGTCGCTTGAGCGATTTGGTGAATTTATCCTTACCAGTAATGCTAGTCAGCATTTGCTTGTCTTTAAAAGGAATTCCCGGCTTGAAATTACAGGCGATGTCGCTTTTATTCATATTTCTGGCATCGCCAAACCACATTCCTTACCTCATAGAACCCTATGCCTTGCCGTTGCAGCACTTCATTGCTGAAATATCAGGCTTGATATTAATTAAAGTTGGTCTAAACGTGAGAGTGGAAGAAATTTATCTGTACGTAAACGATCGCATTGTAGAAGTTGCACCCCACTGTGCAGGCTTAAAAATGCTGTTTACCAGTCTTTATGTCAGCTTAATTTTGTTAGATTGGATGGGAGTTTGGGATTCTCACAAAAAAAGCATTTTGTTTTTAGCAAGTACATCTATCATTAGCATCACTTCCAACATTCTCCGCAACACTTTGCTGACTTACTTTCACGGAACCGACAGAGAGACGCTGTTTAATTGGCTGCACGCCGGATGGGGCGGAGACTTGTATTCTGCTTGTATACTAGGCTTATTGGTACTTCTCCTAAACGGGATGGAAAAGTATTTTCCAAGCCAGTCTGCCAATTAATGAAACAAATGATTTCAGCACGGAAACTACTGCGGCGGCACCAATTATCTAAAATTGTGGTACTGGTGTTTTTGCTGGTACTGGTTGGGGTAGTAGCAATTCCAGGCTACGCGACAGGAAGGTGGCCTTGGACAAACCCGCCACCAGTTGCAAACCTGAAGCAATTGAGAAGTTTGCGCCAAAATGGGATGACAATCCCCGGCTGGGAAGTAGTCCGCGTCCAGAATAACGTCCAAATTGGCGGGCACAGATGGTTAGTTGAAGAAATTAAAAATCGTCAAACAATTGCCATTTTATTGTTGTTGCCTCAAAATGGCCCTAAAAACCAGCCCCAGGTAGAATGGCTGGATATTGATGGATTTCATCGGTGGCAAACAGATTTTCACCGCACTTTGAGGTTTACAGTTAAATTAGCGCCAATAGGCGACAAGCCCCCGCCTACCGTCGAGACTAGGTTTTTCCGAAGCTGGACTCCCCAACAAACTTTTGCTGTCATGCAGTGGTACGCTTGGCCTAACGGGGGTTCTCCAGCAACCAGCCGCTGGTTTTGGGAAGATAGCATTGCTAGATTGTCGAACCGCCGGGCCTCTTGGGTTGCTGTCAGCATCATCCTTCCCATTCAACCGCAGAGTGATATTAAGATAGTTGAACCGTTGCTGGAATCTCTGGGCCAAACTGTTCAGGCTCAATTAATGGCAGAAATTTTCTGAGTTTAATCATGAGGGTGATTGAAATCACTTCTACACAAACAAAGACCGCCTCTGCGGGCTAGAAGAATCAAGCAAATTAAATTGATTTGGTATCAAGAGAAAAAATTTTTAGTTGAGATTTGCCAAACCAAAATGAAATTTAAAAAACAACTAATTATATCATCTCCGATCGCTTACCATAACAAAAACAGTCGGTTCGTAGTGCGGACTTCAGTCCGCAATCCGGGAGCGGACTTTAGTCCGCACTACGAACCAATTTTAGATCGATCGACCGGACACGATATTATTCCAAATAATACGAGATTTTATCTGCTCATAAAAATGCGGGAAAAAATTACAATTAAAAATTGCGTTGCTTTTTCCTTGGCAGGTCTGCACTCAACTGCTTGGACTCTATCTTTTGCTGCTGTATTCTGGGGCTTTAACGGCAAAATTTTTCCAGAAACAGCTTTAGCTCAATCCGTTGTTCCTAGTTCCGAACAGTTGGTGCCGCCACCACTACTGCGCGTACCGCCACCGCCACTGCGAGTACAGCCCAACCGGGAAATTAACCCAGCTTTTCGGAATCGGCCCTATCGTCTGGGGCCGGGAGACCAGATTTCTGTTCAAGTTCAGCGCTTCCCAGAGCTGGGTTTTGCAGGTGCAATCAGCCCTGAAGGCATAATTGTACTGCCACTAATCGGAACAGTAAATGTGCGCGGTCTTACTGTGGAAGAAGCACAGCAGCGCCTCCAAGAACGGTTCACCCAATTCATCAAAAATCCTCAAGTCTCGGCTGCTTTGGTGGTTCAGCGCCCGGTGGTGGTGACGGTGACGGGGGAAGTGGCTAGGCCGGGCTTTTATCCGCTGCAAACCCCCCAGCTTCCGGCGGCTCTGGCGGCGGCTTCTGGGACTAATCCTACGGCCGAACTGCGGGCGGTGCGGGTGCGACGGACTTTGCCGGGTGGTGCTGTCGCGGAGCAAGTTGTGGATATTTTGACACCGCTGCAAACTGGTATTGCTCCGCCGGATTTGCGTTTGGAAGATGGAGATGCGATCGTTGTACCTTATAAACAAGTTACGCCCGATCGCAAATCCGATCAAGATTTAGCATCCAGATACAGCTTAGCCGCTGCCGCTGTCCCCGTCCAAGTAACTGTCACCGGAGAAGTCAGCAAACCTGGTTTTTATACGCTTCCGGCGGGTTCTGGTCGAATTTCGGCTGCTTTGACGATTGCGGGGGGAGTCACGGGAAAAGCAGATTTGCGGGCGGTGCGAGTGCGGCGGACGCTGGTGGACGGCTCCTCGGTGGAGCAACCCATCGACCTCTATACTCCCCTAGCCAAGGCTAACGATTTGTTCGATTTTCCTTTGGCCTCGGGAGATGTGATTGTCATCCCGGAATTGGACGCGAGTATCAAAAACCTAGACTATGACAAAGCTCTGGTTGCGCGGTCTACCCTGATTAAGCCGAGAGTGTACGTTCGAGTTTTGAGTTACGCTAGTGGTGGTTTGACCTCGTTCTACCTAGAAAATGGCAGCAAGTTTTTGGATGCTATCAACAACTTACCTGTGAATCTGGCTGACTTGCGCAAAATGGCCTTAATTCGGTTTGACCAAAAGCAAGGTAGAGCAATCAACCGAAAGATAGATGCTAAAGCTGCTTTGGAGGGCAATGTTTCTCAGAACCCGATGCTGGAAGATAATGATGTGATTGTGATTGGTAGAAATCTGGTAGAGCGTGTTAGTTATGTGATTAATACTTTTACTCGACCATTCCGCGATACTTTGGGATTTATTCTGTTTTTTGAGCAGTTAAGAAATGGGGTAAACAATCTGTTTGGGCCGTCACCTTCTAATAAGTAGTCATTAGTCATTAGTCATTAGTCATTAGTCATTAGTAATTAGTCATTAGTCATTAGTCATTAGTAATTAGTCATTAGTCATTAGTCATTAGTAATTATTAATTAGTAATTAGTCAATAAGT
>JAJAYT010000411.1 GCA_026786085.1 Microcoleus sp. CAN_BIN18
AATTACCTCAGCTATCGCGGCTGTCACTGCGTTCAAACTACAACAGAACCGCTAGCCAAAATTTTGCGACACTACAATCATAATGTTGCCGTATTTCCCAATCAACTAGCTTATCTACCTCCGCCGCGAATCTATCCAACAGAAGATACAGTTACCATATTTTTTGGTGCGCTCAACCGCGAACAAGATTGGCAGCCAATTATGGCAGCGCTCAATCGAGTTTTGGTCGCGCACAAACACCGGATTCGAGTTAAAGTAATTCACGACAGCCGATTTTTTGAATCCTTGGAAATACAGCAAAAAGAATTTGAACCATTTTGCAGTTACGAACGGTATCAAGAAATCATGTATAGTTGCGATATAGCTTTACTGCCGCTCGTTTCCAACCCGGTGAACGAAATGAAATCCGACTTAAAATTCATTGAGTGTGCGGCGCGAGGAGTAGTGGTTTTGGCAAGTCCAACAGTTTACGAACACTCGATTGTTGACGGTGAAACTGGGTTGATTTATCGCTATGTAAAAGAGTTTGAAATTAAGCTAAATGCACTGATTTCCGATACTCAGATGCGCCGGGAAATAGCCGCGAATGCTTACGAATGGGTGCGCGACAACCGCTTGCTGTGCGGACACTACCGACAGCGCCGAGATTGGTACTTGCAAATGCGAGACGACTTGCCACGTTTAAATGCTGAGTTGCGAGCACGATTACCTGAGTTATTTAGCGACTGAATGCGGTAAGATTTATAGGTTATTGTGTAATAAGCTTGGGGTCGGATAAGACGGCGGTTGAAACCGCTGCTATACAAACGATGTCCGCCTCCGCGGACTGAAGAGAATAACGTAATTTTAACCGCCCGGTCTTCTGTTTTATTGTTTAATTTTTAATTGTTAAATTCACACCAATGCGAATTCTATTCACTATTGCTCACTTTTACAATCCCAGCGGCGACGGGAAACACGCTTCCCAGCGAAATGATCCCCAACCGCGACTAAATGCTTTAACCGCTTGCGTGACATCGCTGCAAGCTTTGTACGGCAAATCTCAGTGCATGATTCACATTGGCGAATGTGCAACTATCCCAGCTAATCAAGCTCAAAGTCACGAAATTGACATTGTTGTTTGCACTACTCAAGGCTATCATCTGTTGCCTCAACTGCCCATGCAGCCGAGGTCTTTTATGCACCACGCTACGAAATGCGAACCGCTGCTGTTGGGCTTTGAATGTCAAGCAGTTTTGCGAGCGTGTCTTGACAAATATGATTATTTCTGTTACTTAGAAGATGATTTAATTCTGCATGATCCGTGGTTTTTTAGTAAATTAAACTGGTTTACGCATCACGGAGGAAGCGGAAATTTGCTGCAACCAAATCGTTATGAAATATCGCCTCAAGGGGCTGTTTTCAAATCATATATTGATGGTGATTTAACGGTATCAGCTACGGCTAAATTTCAAAACGTGGAAGAACAGCCGCAGTTAGTAGGGAAAATCATGGAACAGCCAATCTCTTTTGAGCGGGCTTTGAATCCTCATTCCGGCTGCTATTTTTTGAATGCGGAACAGATGACTTACTGGGCTAAGCAGTCTCATTTCTTGGACAGGGATACTAGCTTTATCGGCCCGCTGGAAAGTGCTGCTACTTTAGGAATTATGCGGACTTTTAGAGTTTACAAGTCAACTTCTGCTTATGCTAATTTTTTGGAGATTCAACATTTTGGAGCGAGTTTTCTGAAATTGATTGGTAATAAGGTGAGGCTGTCTGAAGCAGGATGATATTAGGTTTGGCCAACTGTCAACTGTTAACGCGCACCCTACATACAGGAAAATAGTTTGTCAAACCTATTCCTAGAGTAAATGATTAAAAAAGATTTCCTTAAAACCTCAGCTTTCAGATTGATCACTTATCTGATTTTTCCAATACTTCTATCTGTTACCACTGCCGAAGTTGCTTTGCGAGTTGCGGGATACAAACCGTGGCAAATAGAAAATGTTGATGTTGCTGTCGAACCAAAAGGTAACTTTTTTACCAAAGATTCCGAACTCGGCTACAAGCATTTACCGGGAAAGTTCAAGGTAACGCTTAATGGCAATTACTCGTTTAGTGCAACTCATCTCAATAATAGTTTAAGAATAACACATCCACTAAATACTTACAATCAATCGTCAACCAAGCCTGAAATCTGGATATTAGGCTGTTCTTTTACTTACGGTTGGTCTTTGAATGATCACGAGACTTACGCGTGGTTGCTGCAATCGAAATTGCCGCAATATGAAATAGTGAATTTTGGTGTTAATGGTTACGGTACTCTGCACTCGTTTATTCAATTTAAAGAAGCTCTTAAACAGGGAAATAAACCGAAAATTGCGGTGATTGCTTACGCGGGTTTTCACGATAGACGTAATACTTTATTGAGGGCGAGAAGAAAGCAAATGTCTGCTTGGAATAAACTCGGTATTCTGTTACAGCCTGATGCTAGGCTGAATGGAAAAAATAATTTTACCTACAGCATGACCAAATTGGAATATGATGAGTGGCCGCTAATGCGGGTTTCGGCATTGGTGAATTTTTTAGAGGTTAATTACAATCAATTTGAAGAGGGATTGTACAAAAGTCACGATGTTTCTAAGGCAATTATTGAAGAGTTTAACCGTTTGGCTGAGGCGAATGGTGTTAAGTTAGTTGTTGCGGGAATTAATGCTGGTTCTGCTAAGATGTTGAAGGAATTAAGTCAGGAGGGAATTGCCACGGTGGATATTTCGGTTGATTTGAAAATACCTGCCAATAATAATTTACCTCATGACTTGCATCCAAGTGCGATCGCCAATCGGCAATATGCAGAAAAGTTGGATGTTTTTTTGCAAGGTACTGTTTTAAAGTAAAGTTAATGAACCGCGAAGGCGCGAAGGGCGCGTTCGGCGAAGCCGTTCCCGTTCCCCGCAGGGGTTCCCGAAGGGTAGGGTAGGAAGAAAGAGGAAGTTTGGGAATTATTTGGGGTTTTTAGAGTGATGGGATTGTTTGATTTTAAGTTGCGTCGCAAGTTGATGATTGATGGGTTTTTCCTGTTTTTTCTGGTTCTGGTAACGGTTGGATTAACGTCAATTTATGTATCTAGCGAACGTACTTTTTATTGGTGGGATTATGCGGGATACAACACTGCTACAGTTAACACGGCTAATTTATTTCGAGAGTCGCCGGATCAAGCATGGCGGGAAGTTATAGCATCGCTATCTAAAGAAAAAAACCTGTTAATCACGCTGCTATTAGTCCCGTTTATTCTTTTATTTGGCGAATCTCGGCTGAGTTACATTCTCAGTGTTTCGCTGATTTATGTGTTGCCGTTTCGCTTGTTGTTGGGGGCAATTTCTGTACAGCTAATTCCAGTCGATCCGCGCCGGGTGTTTTGGTCAACTGTGCTGCTGAGTTTATTGATTCCGATGAGTTGGATACCGACTCTGCGGGGATATCTGGATACTGGCGGCTGTGTGTTTATAGCGTTGGCAATTTGGGTTTATTTGCAGGATGTTAAGCTGAAATCTTGGTGGAAGATGCCGTTAATTGGGTTTTTGCTGGCGGCGGCGATTCTGTTGCGGCGACATTTTGCTTATAGTGCGATCGCATTTTTGGGTGCAGCGGCTTTACAGACTTTTATAGAGTTTATCATACTAATACGCCGTAGGAAAACGGCATTAAAATACCGTAGGGACACGATATTGCCTGATCCAAAAGACCAGGATATGGCAATGCCGTTTCCCTACCTCGATTCCCCGCAAAATAAGGATACGGCATTGCCGTTTCCCTACCGATATTTGTTTGAATCGGGTATAAAATTGGGTGCGATTGCTGCAACTAGCTTGACTGTTTTAATGCTGGTAGCGGGAGATTTTACTCGCAGCGCTTTGACGATAGATTACGGCAATTTGTATGCGGCTTGGAGTTTGCCTGTAAGTGATATTTTAACTCGTTATGCTGCTTTTTACGGTTTAGGAACTTGGCTGTTAGTAGCGATTGGTTTTTCGGCGGGGATGCTGACTCGAATGCTGGTTTCTGAGGCGGCTGTTTTTATTTCGCTATTCGGGATTTTGTCTCTGGTTGAATGGCTTTTGGTCTTGCGTTATGGCTACTTGCATTATACAATTCATGTTACACCGATCGCACTTTTGGGATTATCCGCATTTTTCTGGACAACTTGGCTGACTCTCAGGGGGAAAATCCGCTATCTAATGCTGGGCGCGGCTGGTTTGTACCTGGTTGTGAATGCCGCAGTCGGCTTGATTCCTGTCAAATTTGATATGTCAAGACTGTTTGCGGCTAATTTTGGGCCGTTAGTGCGATCGGACTACGGCGAAGTGGTAAAGTTAGTAGAGTTTCTGCGAAAATTAGCACCAAACGAAGAACCGATTTATATTGTCGGTGCTTCCAACAGTTTTAATGCTAATATTCTGCGACAAGCTAATCGCATATTAAACCCGCCCGAGGGTTGGTGGAAATTAAATACGATTGGGCGCCCACAAATTGATTCCCGCGATACTTACCCGCTACCGGAGTTGTTGCTGTCGCAATATGCGGTGGTTGCTGTGCCCTTTCAGCAGGTATTGCTGAGTGACGAACAGGTTTTGCGATCGTACGAACAAGATGTTGTTAAAGTTGTGTATGATGCTTTTACTCAGAATTGGGAAATTTCCCGCGATTTCCAACAATTACCAGAACAGTTTAAGCTGGAAAACGGCATGACTGTCAGCGTTTACCGAAGAATTCGTCCAACTTCCATTACCACAGCCGTCAAAACCCTTGATGCGATGCAAAAACAAATAGGCGAGAAACCAGGTACGCAGTTAGATTGGATTAGTTTGAATCAATCAATCTATACAAGTGCCAATTATTCCGTCAGTCGAGAATTGGATAACTCATATAAAATCGTAACTCATCCGATTAAAAACAGCAATAAACTCGATACATCATTTCTGTATTTAGGTTCTATCTCAGACAAAGTGCAAGTTACCGGCAAACTGAATTTACTTAACCAGCAATGTCCGGGAGTCGCCCTGCGCTTGACTTTGTGGGACAAACAAGGTAATTTGATAAATTCAGGGGAGATGGCTTATGGTGGAAAAAGTGCGATCGATTTAAATCTATCAGTTGGGGGTAAAAATCCCATTTATTTGCTGCTTGAGGTATTGAGTAACGACCAACAGGATTTAACCAACCAATGTCAACTAGAGATTAACAATTTAGCCGTACACAGCAATTATAAACAAGATCATCTTGGTTCGTAGTGAGGACTTTAGTCCTTCTTCATTCATCATCATCTTGGTTCGTAGTGAGGACTTTAGTCCTTCTTCATTCCTTGAGAGAGGGCTAAAGCCCTTACTACGAACCTAGTTAATTAATTATCTGTGCAAAAAAAGTTGAACCGTCAATGCAGAAACATCAAAAATCTAATAGGTATTTTAATCTATCTCTCTATACTTTCGTCATCATCGGTTCATTCATAGCAGTAGGGTATAAGTTCCCGATAGGAGGCAACTTTCCCGAATTGCCACAAATCCAATCCCTGCTCAATCCTGAACTCTACAAAAATGACTATCATGTTCAGGAAATGGTTAAATTCAATCCCAGATCATACTATTATTATATCATTTATTTATTGGCAAATTTAGGAACAGGCATTCCCCTAGCGCATTTTATTTATCAATTCATAGCCTTCGGTTCATTTATCCTAGCTTGCTACGCAATTATTAATATCTACACTAATTCCAAACTGCCAGCAGCGGCGATGACTTTCTTATGTATAGCGGCTTCATTTACAGATGTTGGCAACACGCTGATATTTTCGACTAAATCAGTATCCAGTACCTTCTCGATGGGTTTCGCAATCTGGGGAATTTATTTTAGTTTGCGTCACAAATGGCTGACAGGATATTTCTTTTTTGGACTTGGCTGTCTGCTGCAATTCTTAGTGGGTTTGCTACCGGGATTGATGATGGTTCCCGTTTTACTGATTGAATCTGTAAGACAGCGGAAGTTCAAAACATTGATTTTGTCGATCGCACTTTTAGCAGCAATGGCAAGTATAGTGTATGTACCCATGTTATTAACAGGTACTACCAGCACCAAAATTATCGACAATGCCGAGTTTGTCTTCATTCACGCCAAAGTCCGCAACCCCCACCATATCCTACCATCAAATTGGGGTGTCGGCAGTTGGTTCAACTTTATGTGTTTCATAATTGGCGGTTTGTTGTGCATCAAAAATGTCGATTTACTGAACAAAGAAGACAAACTTAATTTTTATATAATTGTTGGCACATCAATTTTTGCATTGCTGCTGAATTACGTATTTGTGGAAATTTACCCACTGGCTTTTATCGCCAAACTCCAATTAGCTAGAACTGTACCTTTCGCGCAAATAATTATATTTATTGCTGTTAGTTTAACCGTCGAGCAACTTTACAAAGACCAGAAAATAGGTATTGCTTTGTTGTTGCTGATTATTTTAACTCTACCTTTTAGAGGTATCATCTTTTTGGGATTATCTGTTTGGCAGACTAGAAAATATGTATTTCTGAATTGTTATACTGTTTTCTTGTGGATTTTGACAGTAGGAACATTAATTTTTAGCTTGACTTATCCGTTTACTAATTCATGGGAAATAATTGGCAGTCGCATAATTAGCATCCCAATCTTGTTCTCAATTCTCGCCTTCCCATTTATCTTAGAAAAAATAGCCGTTTCTACAGCCATCAAACAGACTACAACTCATATTTTAACTTTTTTAACTACCGCCATCTTAGTTTTGGGAGTCGCAGGAATATTGCCAAAACCTATGCTAGATATATTTCAAGCAAGAGTTAATATCAACGCCGTTCCCAGTGGCGACTTAAACAGATTAGCCTTACGTTTTTCACAAAGTAGCAATCAAGACGCACTGGTATTAATCCCCCCATCTGTCACCAGCTTTCAGTATTTCTCACAAAGAGCAATTGTCGTCAACTTCAAGAACTTTCCCTTGACAGAAAAAGGTATCAGAGAATGGCAAAATCGTATGGAAGCTGTTTTAGGAGTGCCATTAAACCCGCAAATGATTTGGGGCGGAAGTGATTTGTTCAGCCGTCGTAGCAGTGCAGATTTAGTCAAGGTAGCCCAAAATTATAACGCCGATTATATCTTAACTCGCAGCGATTGGCATCCAAATATTGACGGAGAAATAGTAGATAGAGAAGGCAAATGGATACTGTTGAAAATCACAAATAAAACAGGTTCGTAGTGAGGACTTTAGTCCTTCTTCAGGTTCGTAGTGATGACTTTAGTCCTTCTTCAAAATCAGAGGACTAAAGTCCTCACTACAAACCATCTGCGATTAAATATCAAACTCCGAATCATCAATAATTTCACAAATCTGCTTATCCACATAATCAGCATCCACATTCCGCGCCATCAACTCCGCCAAAATCCCCAAAGAAATCAACTGTACTGACAGAATTGTACACAAAATTCCAAAAAATAACAAAGGTCGATTGCCGATCGGACCAAAGTGCATCCCCGCCAAGTTCAGAAACCAAATAACTATCAAATAACTCAGCGAAACAGTTCCAACCAAGCCAAAACATAACCCCAAACCCCCAAACAAATGACCCGGTTTATGCAAATACTGTGTAGTCGCCAACACAGTCAACAAATCAATAAATCCCCGCGCGTAGCGTTCCCAACCATAATTTGATTTTCCGTGCTTTCGCGGATGGTGTTCGACAACTACTTCGCCAATTTTAAACCCTAAACTGTTTGCTAAAGCCGGAATGTAGCGGTGCAATTCCCCGTACAATTTAATTGACTGCAAAACTTCCCTGCGATAAGCTTTAAAACCGCAATTCATATCGTGCATTTTTACCCCAGTCAGCAAACACGCAACGGCATTAAATAACTTGGAAGGTAAAGTTTTAGAAAGCGGGTCGTTTCGCTGTTTTCGCCAACCGGAAACTAAATCGAATCCTAATTCTAAATGATCTAAAAATTTGGGAATTTCGGCGGGGTCGTCCTGCAAATCGGCATCGAGAGTAAAGATAATTCTCCCGGCTGCGTTGCGAAATCCGGCTGAAAGTGCGGCGGATTTACCAAAGTTGCGGCGCATTTTAATCGCTTTAATTAGTTGGCGATTTTGGGTGGCTAAATCCGCGATTTCCCGCCAGGAACTATCGCGGCTACCGTCGTCTATGAAAATGATTTCGTAACTGTCAATTCCAGTTTGGGACATGACAATTTTAATTTTCTCAAACAGCAATTTGAGTGTTGCTTCTTCGTTGTGGACGGGAATTACGAAACTGAGGTCTTTTTGCATAGCGATTTTTGTAAGTGTTATTGATAACTCAATACGCGATTGTTAAGACTGCTTATGTCCCGGAGATCCCCCTAAATCCCCCTTAAGAAGGGGGACTTTGAGCATTCTCTTGTTCCCCCCTTTTTAAGGGGGGCTAGGGGGGATCAGTCTTAACTGAACCGTCTTGATTGATAGTTTGGGAATTTCGCAATGCTACCCAACCTTCGCGGTTTTTAAATGAGGCATAGGCTGTTAATAGTTTGTCTGTTGGTGATGTTTGGATGTATCCTCTCCAAGCTGCGGATTGGTAGGCTGGCCCAAATAATTTAACTAAATCTGGACGCGGAAAACCTGACACGGCGAAACCTCGAACGAGATTTTCTTGGTTGAGAATGGCAATACATTTTACATTGTTTTCGGGGTCTCCAACCCAACCAATTACTCTGGAGGCTGCTGGTGCGAGTTTGGTGACTGTATCAAAGTATCCAGGTACTCCGTCTTTGGGTGCTGATAGTAAGTTTGGATCGATTTTTGTGTCTAATTGTGCGCAGAAGTTGTGTTTTTTGATGTCTCGATTGAATGGTACTAAGTTGTTGGTTTTTAAGGCATCGATTAACCCGACAAATGCGGCAGGTTTGTTGCCTACTCTGTCTTTAATTAGGGTGATATCGGTGATGCCTAATTGCAAGGAAAGTGCGACTAGCGGTTGATAAGTTGCTCTACGGGCGATCGCCATTGCAGTTTCGCCTCCCACCCCGTACATTAAAATAATCGCCACTGTCACGACTGCCAACAGCGGTGTCAGCCAACGCCCTTGAATTCTCGGTGTCGGCTGCAACTCCCGTACAGCAAGCACTGTGAGGACGATTGTGCTCATCCAAAACAAGGCTGGGAGTGTGGCATAGCGAGAAGCGGTGGCCTGTTCGACTCCAAATCCCGATCGACTCACAGCGGCCATTAACGCCGTTTGCAGCGTGTAAATCTGGATTGACAGCCAAGGTAGCCACTCCGGGCGATTTACCTTTTTTACAAATAGCCAATAACCGACAAAACCCGTTACAGCTATCAAACCAACTATACCAATAATCGAAGCAATAATCACATTTTCGCTAAAAATTCCTCCGAGATAAGTAGGAATATATTCGAGAATTTTGAGCGGATTAATTTTGGTTAAAGAAGGGTGATGAGATGGAGTTTTATAAGTTAAAAAATAAATTCCAATTACTGCAATCGAAGCAGCGAAATACAAATAAATTATTCGACGCGGAAACCGCAGCACAACCGCAGCAGCACACAATATCGGCCACAAAGCTAAAGGTGTGCTGTAGCTAATACAGCCTAAAATCCCAAACACAATACTGCCAATTACCCACTTATTTTGCTCCCATCCCTCGTTCCCAATCTCTGCCTGGGAATCAATATCTAGAGGCTCAGATTCCCTCTTATTTAACAAAAGTGTCACATAAGATTGCAAACAAAATATCGAACAAATTACAAACAAATTAGCAATTATCCAGTGAACGCCGCTGAATCCCCGCATCCAGTTATGCGCCGCCGCCGGAGTAAAATTAAAAATAGAAATGCACAGGATAACTGAGATAAATTGCAGCGGATAATTCCTTAATTTTAGTGGTAGCAAAGCAATTAATACGTGGCACTGAATCCAAGCCAAAAACCAGGCAACTAAGCACAAACCAATATTTGAGCCTTGGGTAACAATGATATTTAAGGCATAGATAATCGCCGGAATCAAGACAAAATGCTCGTTCGCTTTAAATATCCAATTAAAAGGATTTGTCGAAAAACCATCTACTGAATAAAAATTCCATGTCATCCACCAATAATCAAAATTAGACAAGTCTCCTGCTTGCGATATCAGGTACAAAATATATGAAGCTGGTATGAGAATGCCGAGCACTGATGCGGCAATTAAAACATATTGTTGTTTGACTTTCATGGATTCATAAATACAAATGGTTTGAATTCGTAGGGGCGGGTTTAGCCGATCAACTTTGCAGATAACAGACAATTTCCGAACAAAACCCGCCCTCATATTTCCTCAATTTTTCACTTCATTTCTCTTGCTAACATTTGTCTGAGCCCTTGCCGCCAATGGGGAGGATACGTGCCCAGAAGTGCTGATATTTTCACCGTAGAGAGGACAGAAAAAGCGGGACGTTTTGCGGGTGTCGGATATTCGACGGTGGTGATGGGAATTACGCGCTGAACTTTGAGAGGAAAGCCGAGTTTTTCGGCTTCTTCAAAAATGGCGATCGCAAAATCGTACCAACTACAAACACCGCTGTTAGTATAATGGTAAGTCCCAAAATCTTCTAGCCCAATACCCGGGATGATATGCGCAGTTGCAGCAGCCAAATCTGCCGTCCAACTTGGACTTCCGATCTGATCTGCTACTACTCGAATCTCTTCCCTTTCCTTGCCCAACCTCAGCATAGTTTTGACAAAATTACCTTTGCCACAGTTGCCGTAAACCCACGCGGTTCTAATAATAATATGTCTGCTTCCCGCTTGCCGAATTGCTTCCTCGCCTGCTAATTTAGACTTCCCGTAAATTCCCAATGGGTTTGTAGAATCTGTTTCGAGATAAGCAGAACTTTTGCTGCCGTCAAATACATAATCAGTGGAAAAGTGAATCAAACTCGCTCCCAGTTTTTCGCATTCTTCTGCTAGAATTCCGGGTGCAATTCCATTGACTGCGCGTGCTAATTCTGGTTCACTTTCTGCTTTATCTACCGCAGTGTAAGCACCGGCATTTACGACTAAATCCGGTTGAATGTCAGCCATTGCTTGACGGATGCTTTCGGGTTGGGATAAATCGAGGCGAGTGCGATCGACTGCAATTGCCTCTCCCACAGATAATAAGATGGGCTGCAATTCTTGAGCTAGCTGTCCGCTACCGCCTGCGAGTAAAATTTTCATGATCAAAACACTTGAGCTATTTTCAACGTTTGTCCAGCTTTGTCTTTAGGTGATAAAATTGGTTCGGCACCATCTAGCGGCCAGTCGATCGCCAAATCAGCATCATTCCATACAATACACCGCTCGTGTCCCGGTGCATAGTAGTCTGTAGTTTTGTACAAAACCTCAGCAATGTCTGATACTACTAAAAAACCGTGAGCAAATCCCGCCGGCACCCAGAGTTGCTGCTTATTTTCTGCACTCAAAAAACAGCCCACCCACTTTCCGAAAGTCGGCGAACTTTTTCTAATATCCACCGCTACGTCAAATATTTCACCACTAACTACCCGCAGCAATTTGCCTTGAGGCTGCTGCATTTGGTAGTGCAAACCGCGCAGGACATTTTTAGAAGATTTGGAATGATTGTCTTGAACAAATTCCGCCGTCACACCTGTTTTTTCGACAAAAGTTTGGTGATTAAAGCTCTCAAAAAAGAAACCGCGATCGTCTCCAAAAATTTTCGGCTCAATTATCAGAACTTCGGGTATTTCGGTAGATATAACGTTCATAGCTTACTGTGACAGTGATAGACTCATACTTAGTCAAGGCTATTTTACTATGAAAACTGACACATATCTCAAAAAGTTGTACGCCAACCGCTTTGATTCCCGACAAATGCAAGCCAAGGTGGCACTGTGGAAAGTTTTGATTGACGAATTTTTACAAGATTATGTTCCTTCCAAGTCAGCGATTTTAGATATTGGCGGCGGATATTGCGAGTTTATCAATCAAATTCGGGCCCAAGAAAAATGTTTGATTGACCTCAATCCCGATTCAAAGTTATTTGCTAATCCTGATGTGAATGTCCTGAATATTGATGTGTTAAATTTGGACGATCGCCATTTTTTTTCCAAACAGTTCGATCGCATTTTTATCTCGAATTTTTTTGAACACCTCCGCAACAAAGAAGAACTGGTAGAAATTATTTCATTTTGCTTCGATGCCCTCAATCCCGGCGGTTCTCTTTTGGTAATTCAGCCTAATTTTAAATACTCCTACAAGGAATATTACGATTTTATTGACCATCAATTACCGATTACACACTTGGCGCTGCAAGAGCTTTTAGAAACTGTCGGCTTTGAGATTGACGTAATGATACCGAGATTTTTACCGTTTTCGACGAAAGGCCGACCCGCCTCGCCCTTGCTTTTAAAAGTTTACTTAAAATTGCCTTTTTTGTGGCGATTTTTGGGAGGACAAATGTTTGTCAAGGCGTCGAAAGTAAATAATTAAGACAAGTTCTTAGGGGCGAAGCATGACCGCAGTAAATCTCTAGTTTTCACTAATAAATTGTCTGCGGTCATGCTTCGCCCTTGCACTCATTGAGATATCTTGCAAAAGTCGTTTTAATCAAATTCTGGAACGGGCTCTCCGGCCCATTCCACAAAAATAACTTTTTCTGTGGAACAGGCATCTTGCCTGTTCCTAGCTATTTTTGCAAGAGGTCTATTGAGATGTCGCCGGAAAATCTTAGCTTAAGTTCGATCGCCCTTGCAGTAATTAATCAGTTTGCCCGTCAAGGCGTCTAGAGCTTCCGCTGCTTGATTCGCCTCTTGTCCAGCTTTGATAATATCTGCTTGAGCTGTTTGGATTTGCTCTCGACCTTTTATACTGGTAGAAGCCTGATTTCCTGCCTCAAGAGCTTTGCCCATATCCCCGAGCGCTTGACCTATTTTGCGGAAGGATTTAACCGATGAGCCTTGCATTTCTTTGAGGGTTGTGTCTGTTATTTGCAAAGCCTCAATTTGTTTAGCTGTCTGGTTCAAATCTTTAGCTAAATTCTTGGTCGTTGCAGCATCGTAGGTGCCTTGCTTAAGATCAATGAGAGTGTTGCCTTTGGTGACAATTTCAGTAAACTTAGTACACTGGGCAGCTCGGTTATCGCTGCAACTAATCGTCAGCGTACAGCAAGCAACAATTATGAGCAGGATGGCAATCTGTTTACGAAAAAAGTACATGAATCCTCGGTTACAAAAAAAAGTAGATTCTGGGATTTTGTAGTAGAGTGTGTCAGCGATTAGCCGATCGACATATCCACTGCCGAAAAACTTGTCGAGCATTCAGACACGCTCTGCTAAGCTAAACTACGTACCTGTTTAGGAACTATGGTCAAAAACAGCAATAACCTACAGAAGGGCAGCATTTGGGGATATCTTACCCTGCTTTTGCCAATTTCCTTGACGGCGGTTGCCAGTTTCGAGTCGGGAAGGATGTTTTGGGCGATCGCCACCACAGCGGGCATTGCTTGGGCTTGCAGGCTCTATCAGCAGCACCAAAAACACAAGCTAGCTCATTTAGACTCCGTTTTCTACAGATTGATCAAGGAAAATCACGGGCGAGTTACAGCTTTGGATTTGGCGATGAATGCCAAACTCCCCGGAGAGAAGGTTCAAGAGTATCTCGACGAACGGGCTCTTGAGTTTGCCGCCGATTTCCAAGTAACGGAAGAAGGTGGAATTTTGTATTATTTCCAAATAGCTCCAACTGTCAATCAAAGCGAAACACCTAATGCAGCAATAGCTGTTCAAGAGCCTGCCATAAATCGGGAAAAAGCACAAGAGAAAAAACCCAACTTATTCCCGATTGCTCAAGCCAAGACTCCTGAAAATCCCAAAATCTCTTTTACCCAAACAGAGCTTTCCCGTAGGTTCAAAGTTCACGCGACTACGATCGGGAAGTGGAAAGTTAAGCCGGAGTTTGCTGAGTGGAGCCGCGAAAAAGACCCAGAGGCGATCGCCTGGGAATATTCTACAGAAAACAAGCGATTTTATCCCAAAGATTAAGAACCGAGGACAGAAGCCAGAATATACTAATAAACAACGTTTGTAGTGAGGACTTCAGTCCTGTCTTGGATGAGGACTAAAGTCCTCACTACGAACCTATTTAATTGTTCTGGTTGTCGCAGATATGATATAAAATGACGTTTAATTGACTTTGCCACATAGAAGTCGGTAAGTTCGATCGTCATATTTGTTTTTTCTCCTATGTCCAAACCAACCTTGCGAGTAGTCGCCCGCCTCGTCGCGTTTCCCGACAAAGTAGCAGAACTTAAATCTCTGCTGCTGAGCATTATGGAGCCAAGTCGCGAAGACGAAGGCTGCATCAAATACGAACTCCTGCAAAATCAAGCCGATCTCACAGATTTTACCTTCGTTGAAGAGTGGGAAAGTGCAGCTTTGCTGGAACAGCATCTGGCTTCAAATCACATTCAAGCCGCAGTGCAGCAATTAGAAGGTTTGGCGGTTGCACCGCCCGATATTCGCCGCTATGAATTGCTAGCTTAATCGGCGTTTTATACTCAAGGTAGTGTCAGCGGTAAGGTGCGCAATGCGCACCCTACATTTTATAGGTTTTATGTAAGTCCGATTCTACTAACTTCGGAGAATTTTATGACCGTAGCAACAATAAAACAGTTATTTACTTATCCAATTAAAGGGCTGACACCGCAAGAAATGTCGGAGTTTCCTTTGACAGCAGGACATGGAATTAAGGGCGATCGCGCTTTTGCACTAATGTTTGCAGATAATCTTGAAGCGGCAAAAATGCCCGCCGAAAACGCGCCTTGGATGAGCAAGAAATATTTGGCTGTTCAAAACGATTGGCCTCTGTTAGCAGCTTTGGAATGCGATTATCAACCGGAAACGGCTGTTTTAACAGTCAAGCGTCAAGGAGTTGTAGTATTATCAGCAGCAACGAATACAGCGGCGGGGCGCGATCGCATCAGCACCTTTTTTACCGAATATTTGGCGACAATTGAACCAACAAAAGAAGCGAGACATCCGCAGCTTGCGCCTTTGCAATTAGTCGGCGACAGCAGCGGCGAAACTCGTTATCCCGATCGACAACCCGTACACATTTCACTACTGAGTCAAGCCACATTAGACCAATTAACCGCAATCGCAGCCCAAAATATAGACGTGCGCCGATTTCGTCCGAACATTGTGCTAGAAGGCATGGAAGCTTGGTCGGAATTTGAGTTAATCGGAAAACAGTTTCAATTAGGCACGGCGCGCGTAGAGGTTACAGCACGAATCGGTCGTTGTGTCAACATAGAAGTTAATCCACAAACGGGCGATCGGGATATTGGCCTACTTAGTTTACTGCAACAGGAATTCGGTCACGCACAGACTGGAGTTTTAGCCAAAATCATCAACAGTGGCACTGTTAAAATCGGCGATATTTTGGATTTGTGAGCTCATATCATTTCCGATTGCATCGGAATTATTAGTAGCCAAAATTAGGAGACGGCAGTGCCGTTTCCCTACAATTAATCTGGCGTAGGGACACGGCACTGCCGTCTACTCCAAAACTAGGAGACGGCAATGCCGTTTCCCTACAATTAATCTGGCGTAGGGACACGGCACTGCCGTCTACTCCAAAATTAGGAGACGGCAATGCCGTTTCCCTACAATTAATCTGGCGTAGGGACACGGCACTGCCGTCTCCTCCTCTATCATTCCAATGCAACCGAAATTTATATGAGTTAATCTCCCCAAACAATCAACCACCAACGACTGTGGGGCGAACACCCAAGCCCGCCCCACAAATGCAAGATTAATTGCTAATAACCAGCTTCCTCCTCGTACTCAGGAGTCTTAGTCTTTTCAGGGATATTCACCCGAGGAGCCTTGTAAGGCTTCGGCGCCTCATCGTCAGCCCAAGCATCAGCCTCCACATCATCCTCATACTCGTACTCTACCACTGGCTCCTTCGGGCGATAACTCTCAGAGCTGTACTGCTTCTGTTCGTACTCCTCCTCCTCGTAATCGTCCTCATCGCCGCCCCAATTATCCTCTTCGTACTCGTCGTCATAATCATTAATCGGTTCGGGCACCGCCGCGCGCATCTGCTGTCGCACAGGAGGCCGATTCCACTGCGAGTCCTCGTCCCAATCAACTTCCTCAACCACAGGCGCAGCTACCTTACTGCGCATTTCTGGTGCAGGTATCCGCACGCCCGGGCCCAATTGATTTCCCGGAGCCACGGGTTTCGGATAGTAGCCTTGTTCCTCCTCGTCGCGTTCCCAAGGTGCTTGGCCCAAACCGACGCGCTCCAGCAAACCTACTGTCAACTGTCGCATCCGCTCTTCAGAACCTTCAAACACAATCAAGCGATTCGGGCCACTGCTGACTATTTCCTCAATTGCCAACTCGTAAGTGCTGAGAACTTGGTCGGGGATTTGGGGAATTCCCAAGGAAGCGATGATGATAGAGACTAACTTACCGTCTTCGGGGTCGAATCTGAAGCCCCGCACTCTCCCCAAAGGTTCGCCGGTTTCGGTGATCACTTCGCTGTTAATCAAAATGCTGTAGACATCAACATCAACATCATCTTCGATCGCGCTTTCATCTTCCACCAACAGCACGTCGCCGATTTCGCTGACATTGTTGAGGAACATAAACCTTGGCATTCCAGCGACCGCGAATATATTATCACGTAGACCGATCGCCACAACTTCCCGCCGATCGATGTCCACCCACAATTGACTGACTACGCCCAAGCGTTTACCTCTGTCGCGGGTGATTACCTGAGTGCCGAGAATGTCGGAGCGTTGGCAAATTTGTTCGGATGTCATCTAGCTCTAATCCTGATTTATCAAGTATATATATCACTGAACACCGTCATCAACAGAGACTCCGGGACTACAACTTCAGTCCTATGACTTGAGTATAAGCTCCCCGCGCTTGAGTAACACCAATTGTACGCTGGGCCGATTGAATCATCGGTCGTCGCAAACTCACAACAATAAACTGAGCTTGTTCGGACTGTCGTTTTATCATTCTAGCCAATCGCTCCACATTTGCCCCATCCAGAAACATATCTACTTCATCAAAAGCGTAGAACGTAGACGGGCGGTAGCGTTGTAGTGCAAAAATAAAACTCAGCGCCGTCAACGATTTTTCACCTCCAGACATGGAAGCAAGGCGCTGTACCGGTTTACCTTTCGGGTGAGCGACTAGATTCAAACCGCTACTGAAGGGGTCTTCCTCATCATCTATCTGGAGATAGCCGTCACCTTCGGAAAGTTCCGCAAAGATAGTTTGGAAGTTCTCGTTAACCGCATCAAAAGCTTCCTTAAAAGCGCGCCGCCTGAGCGTGGTAAAGTTTTCGATTCTCAACAGCAGTTCAGTGCGTTCTCCTTCCAATGTCGTCAACTTTTGACTCAATTCTTGCAGGCGTTCTTGAGTGCGGTTGTACTCTTCCAAGGCTAGCATATTGACTGGTTCTAGGGCTTGAATGCGTTTGGCGATCGCCTTTACTTCCTGCTGCAATTCCGTCAGACTTCCTTTTTCTACATTTTCGGGAATCGAGGGCACTGGGTCGGGCATTTCCGCCCGCTGCGTGTCCAATATAGAGCGGACTGCGGCCAACTGTTCCCGGCGTTCTTGCTGGGTTTCATGCAGTTTTTGCAACTGCCATTGTAACTGCTGTTTGGCTAAATGCTGTTCTCGCAAGTTCGATTCCGCCCGATCGCGATCGCCCTTCTGCACGCCCAATTTTTCCTCAATTTCTCCCACAGCCGCCTTAGCTGTCGCAATTTGCCCATCGAGTTCCAACTGCTGCGAAACAATTCGGTCGATCGCATCAGCACCCGCATTTTGCTGCACTTGCCATTCCTGCAACTTCTGGCTGCCTTCCTTAATTTTTTCCTCCAAACGCCCGAATTGATTTTCCAAGTCTACAAGGCGCTGCTGGACGTTTCTCAGAGCCAATTCTCGCTCTTGCAGTTGTGCTTCTTGTGTGCGCAAACCCGACTGCATTTGCTGCCATTCGCTGTGACTGTTCGACTCTTCCAACTGCGCCAAAGTTTGGCGGTACTGCTGCAATTGAGATGCTTGTGCGGGCAATTCTTGTTCCAGCAACTGCAATCTCGACTGAGAATTAGTTAATTCCTGAGTATTTTTAGTAATTTGCGATCGAACTTGTGACTGCTGCGCTTGCAAATTCTTAATTTCAGCATCCAACTGTTCCAAGCGCAACTGATTTTCGCGCAAGTTCTGCTTCGCTTCCATCAATTCTTGGCTGCGAGTTTTGACTGAAACCGACGCAAGTTCGATCGCAATTTTGCACCTCGCCAAAATCCGCTCAATTTCCTCAAGTCGTTCTTGCATAGAGGCAATTGTCCGCGCTTCATCCGCCGCCTCATTAGCATCAACCGTACCAAAATGCAAAGTTGACCTATTAGTAGAACTTCCCCCAGTCATCGCCCCGCTAGTTTCCAAAATCTCCCCGTCTAAAGTTACAATTCTGTACTGTCCCAAATAGCGGCGAGCATCACTGAGGTTGCTAAACACAACCGTACTGCCAAAAACATAAGCAAAAATCTCATTGTACCGCGAATCGCAATCAATCAAATTCACAGCCGCATCCACAAACCCCGCCGCGCGCCGCAAATTTTCATTCACCGAAAATCTGCCACCTCTAATCTTATTCAAAGGCAAAAACGTCATTCTTCCCGCCCGTTTTTGCTTCAACAATTCGATCGCAGCAGCCCCCACGCTATCGTTTTCCACCACCATATTACCCATGCGGCCGCCCGCCGCAATTTCCAGCGCCAACTGATAGCGCGGCTCCACCCTGCCCAGTTGAGCCACCAAGCCACAAACTCCACCAATTCCGCTTTGCGCGACAATTTTTGCAGTAAACGTGCCAGTCGCTTCTTGGAGTGCTTGAAACTGCACTTCGAGCTTATCTAATTTGCGCTGTCTTTCGCGCTGTTCTTCCAACAAACGAGTTTGAGTTTCCTGTTGCAGTTGCAATTCTTGTTCAATTTCGACTAAAATATGATTGAGTGATGCTACTTGCAAAGATGCGATGCCTTTGGTTTCGCCAAGGCGAGATTGCTGAACTTTTTTCGCTTCTATTTCCTGTTCCAATACTTCCAGCGATTGGTTTTGTTCTTGAATTTGACTTTGCAGGCGATCGACTCTTTCACCAATCGCAGCTTGTTCCGCGCGTTCCGGTTCCAAACTTTGCTGAATAGTTTCAATTTGGCGGTGCAATTCCGTTTGTTGCTGTACCCAAGCTTCTGCTGTCGAGGCGATCGCACTTGCAACTTCCCGACTTTCATTTAAACTTAACTGGGCACCGTCCCGCTGTTCCAGGAAAGTTCCTATTTGAGATTTAACATAAGATATTTCAATCTCAATCTGCTCCAAACTTTGCCTAAATTGTCGAACTTCTTGCTCACTTTGTGCTATACTTGCCGCCATTTGTCCAGCGGTTGTTTCCAAATCCTGTTGGCGGTTTTGCAGTTGCCGCCGTTGGGCTTCCTGAGTCGCAATACTCGCTTGCAAAGCCAACAATTCCGACTCTCCCAAAGCTTTAACGCGGGCATTTAGCGCGTCAAGTTCGGCAGTTGCTGCTATAATTTGGGTGCTAACTGCTTGCAGTTGTTCAGTGAGTTCGGTAGAATTGCGATCGCCCGCTTCGATTTGTTCGCGCAGTTTCCATTCTTGCTTTTGCAACTGGCGGAATTTTAGGACAATTTCCCACTGCGACTTTTCCTGGAACTCCGCCCGCAATTTTTGATATTTTTCGGCTTTTGTGCGATCGTTGGCTAGTCTATCACGCTGAGAAATCAACTCTTTTTCGACAATACTGCTGCGTTCTTCCACATCCTTAACTTCATCCAACTTCTGCCTAGCTAGAGAGATTTTGCGATCGAACTGAGCCACTCCTGCCAATTCGTCAATGATTTCTCGGCGTTCCTTAGAATTCATCGAAATAATGCTGGTAACGTCTCCTTGCAATACAACGTTATAACCTTCGGGATAAATTCGCAAACGGTTAAGTTGTTCGTGCAGTTGAGTCAGCGTGCAAGGTGCGCCATTAATGTAATAAGTTGAAGTGTAAGTACCTTGGCGAGTAACTCGCAGTTTACGCGTTACACTCCACTCATCCGGTTTCGGATTTTTGATTTTTGATGTTTGATTAGTAGCGAGTAGTTGTCCGTTATTGTCTTGAGTTGCGGCAATTTCAATCTCTGCGACTTCTTCAACAGATAACTCTTCCGATTTGCGATTAACAGTAGATGATTGTCCGTTGTTGTCTTGAGTGGCGGCGATTTCTATTTCTGCGACTTCCTCTGCTTCCACAGATAACTCAGGCGATTCTGGAATAGCAGCAGATAGTTGTTCGTTATTCTCTTGAGTTTCTGGGATTTCATCCTCATCCTCATCCTGGGTGAACCATTCATCCCCCACATCTTCCAGCGCAAAGGTAGCAGTGACGCTAGCT
>JAJAYT010000412.1 GCA_026786085.1 Microcoleus sp. CAN_BIN18
ATTATCAAAAATGAAGAAGGACGGATCTTGGTAGAAGTTCCTCTGACGGTGGGAGTAGTCGGCGGAGTGATCGGTGCGGCTTTGTTTCCAGTCATTGCAGCAGTAGGCGCGATCGGTGCATTAGTCGCTCACATGACCATCATCATTGAAAGAACAGATTAAAAAACCTCAGTTGTCAGTAATGCTGATGTCCGGTTAATTGCCCGCAATAAAGCTTGTTGGTAGTCAGTACGACCATACTCTATTGATGGATGAGAAAAAACTTGCCTTTATTGCTAAAAACTTAATTGTGGTTATCTAACCGGACTTAAACAAATTGCAAGCCCAAACTGGCTTTATAAATAGATGGCTAGTAATTGTTACTACTCCCTTCTTTTTTTCCCGATTTCTCTGATGTATTGCCTTCCCACTCCGGTAGTAAAGTTGCCACTTTTAAGGGTGCC
This sequence comes from Microcoleus sp. CAN_BIN18, assembly GCA_026786085.1. Lineage (GTDB taxonomy): Bacteria > Cyanobacteriota > Cyanobacteriia > Cyanobacteriales > Microcoleaceae > Microcoleus. Next base: position 444 of record JAJAYT010000412.1, read on the forward strand.
ATGAATTATCTATGATGAGGCTAAATCCTCGACTAATCTTGCTTTGGTGACACTGATTTATTCCCTCCAGCCGACATTGATTCATTTCACTAAATGACCAAGGCGCTGCCGTTAAAAAATGGTGTAATTTGTGGTAAGTTACTCCGACGGCGTTTCCAGCCATCTGCGACAGGTTTTTTCGCTCATTTTCTCTCAATACTCCGCCTAAATAGTTCCTAAACTCCCGTTTTTGGGCTTGATGACCAAAGATATCGTCAAATCTTTGACACAATTGATCAAAGCAGGGGGCACCGCGGCAGGGGTTGTCTCTTTTATTGCTCATCTTTTAAGCTTATATGCTTGCTCTGCAAGCATTATAAATCACTCATTTAGCCCGTATTCTTTTCTTGAATTCCGGCTAATTCTATTCCTTTGGGGATTCGGGTAATCACTCTGGGGGTAGAGCCTGGTTAATACCTTGGCGAGTTAGATTGGATACAAATGAAGGAAAAACCAAAAGTTCTCTAAACTCCCTAAGCAGAAAACTGTTAAGCATTTAAACTGGTATGAGCCAAACACCCAACGCTTACACCTGATTCTTGACAGTGAATCGAAATAAGTGGTTTAAATGCTGAACAGGAGATGCTCAAGTTTTCAAACATGAGCATCTCCTACAGACAAATATTTTTTGAATAGTTGTGACGAAGATAATTATGAAACCTAACGAAGAAAATAGCTCTAGCCGTGAAATTCATCAAGAGGTTCACACAGATGCAACTAACGGTCATGTCAGTACAACACGAACTACTACAAGTGTTCCGAGTACAACGGCGAAGGCTTCTAAAGAAGCAGCTCATGATCAAGGTTATGTACAGGGTGAAATGGCCGAAAACCACCGCCAACTTGGAGTCCAAGAAGTCCGCGATAATGAGAATGCTGGTCGCGGGTTACTGTTAGGGATTCTTCTTGCTTCTTTGGCAGGCTTAGTTCTGGGCAGTGTATATTACTTCAATCGGGGTGAGGAGGCTCCTACTCCTACTCCTGCTCCTGTGATTGTTGTACCGAAAGCGAATCAGCCTTCAGCACCACCTGCTCCGACTCGGATTATAGAGAAAGAAAAAACGATCATTCAAAAGATTGTTCCGGTTCCGGTTCAACCATCTCCAGTTCAAAAGGCTACGCCTGCTCCTCAACCAAGTCCAGCTCAAAACGCAACTCCGACTCCTCAAGCAAATCCGGCTCCCAATACCAATATTACGGCTCCAAATTCACAGCAGCAAGATGCACCCGCTCAGCAAGCAGCGCCGTCTCCATCTTCGCCCTCAAATAATACTAATACTACGGTTCCGAATTCGCAGAAGGAGCCAGCTTCCACTCCGGCAACTCCAGCACCTGAGAGTTCAGCTACTCCATCTCCAACTCCAAATGATGGCGCTTCTGGAGCAGGTACCAGCGGCAAAACTAATACGGAAAGCCAGACCGATTCTAATCCTACGGGTACGGCTGTACCTGATAGCAACTCCGGCGCAGAGGGTGCGGCTGGTTCACAGAAATAGAAGTTGGATGTCGAATTAGTCCTTCTGAGGTTCAAACCCCAGACTCATAGCTAAAGTCCTTTGAAGAGGACTTTTTTTATGGTTTAAACTGAGATATTGCACCATTGTCAATCAGCCTGCTATGGGCGGGATCTCCTGCCCAACCCCTACTCCCCACAAGAAAACTCATTCTTTGTGGAACAGGCCCGAAAGCCTGTTAAGCGAGAATGATACAACATCTCAGACTAACCGGACATCGTGGCTGAACTCAAGGAACCAGGTTTGTGCGATCGCGAACTTTTTAAGATTCTGCCAACCTATGCTAAGAAAGAGTTGGGTGAGCGAATTTAACTTTCCCTAAAGCAATCTTCCGGCTGTCAAAGAGTTTCATCACCCCGGAGGCGATGGTCTCGATGACATCGGGAGCGCAGTAAGATAGAAACTCTTCTGACGAAATATGACCGGCAAAAAACTCTTGAGCTTTCTTCAAAAAGTTTTCAGTTTCAGCAAAGCCGATAGATTTGATAATAAATGTAGCTACGGGAGAGTTTTTAATATCATAGGGAGATTCTTGATTGCGTCCTATTGCTAACAAATCTAAAACCTCTTTTTCCAACTGACTTTCTAAGGGGTAGGCGATTGGTCTGTTGGGCAAATAATCCTCTAGAACCGATGTTTTAAATCCTGGTGCGCGCAATTCTCCCATCATTGTTGAAAGGGGAATGTCGCGGCCCAAACGGTAGGAAAGAGCTTCTAAGATGGCGATGGTAATTAGTTTTATTCCCAGATAAAGTTTGGCAGCGGCGATATTTTTTCGTGTTTGGGCAATCATGTAAGTGTAGGTTTCATCGTCCGGCTCTTGCATAAATTGCTGGAAAACGAGTTCTGGTTTGAGGAAGTTTAAAAATCCTTCCATTTTTTGTAGAGACCTACGATATCCGCCAACAGTATAGGAATTGACATTGCTCAATTCGTGGTTGGTTTCCGGCATTAAGTTCCAGGTATTATCTAAGAAATTAGAGGAATTTGGAGAGGCAAAATTCTCTACATCCCGATTTGATAGCCTCACAGAACGCTTGACAATTTCTACAGTTTCGGCATCAGTCCATCCAAAATCAAAATCGCGATTTACAATTACTAACCGCTGGTGCAAAAGTTCGATCGCACTGAAACCGCTGGGCGAAACCGGACGAAAAGGGATAGTGGCTTCGATGCAGGCGGCGATTTGACCGATCGCACTAGCCGACAAGAAAGGTTCCAAAGATTTGGCAGCAATCACGGCACTCAAAAATTCGTTTTGACCGGCAAAGGGCGAGAGAGTCTTACCGGGAGCAAACCCAAATATTGAAGCCACGAGTTGATACATGGCATCGTCGGGCAGTTCGGTTTCATCTCTGATCGCTAATTGCGATCGCACTTCTTTGACAAAAGGACAAAGGGCGCTGCTGATATTGAAACTTACGCCCTGATCCACTTGCACGTATACAAGGTCGTGAAATAGCGCAGCCAGCACCTCGATCGGATCGATCGACCCCCCGACCTCAAAGATGTGTTCCGACGTGTGAAAGTAGCGCCAAGGCCCTCTCATCGTTTGAATGATTAGCTCTGCTATCTGCTCCAGTTTCGCAATGTCTACTCGACCTCCCAATTGCTCGATCGAGTTGACCAAACAATCCAGACACCGTTTTTGTTCTCCGAAAAGCTCCATTTACGCACCTCCACTACATTCCCTGATTGTCTTGGGCTTGATTGCATGGTATCAAAACAGGCTGCGATCGTGCTATTGCTCCTGACTCAAAACTTGCTGTTGTCAAAAGTCCGATCAGGGGGTAAAAGCCAGAGGGGAAGATAGAAAGAGAGGGAGAGACCGATTGGGGAGAATTCAGAATTCAAAATTTGCGGCGATTCCCGCAACAAAAGCAATTTGTATCATCGTTTTTAGCCCCCGCACGCTTTCCCCAGATAGATTTTCAGCTTTTAGACAGAGGTAAAAAGTCGCCCGATCGCTGCAAGATTAACTAGGAACTGAGCAATTTGGGAGACTAGGTGGTGTGAAATTCGTGTCCGATCCGCGGATAATAGTCAAAATCCGCAAAATGAACGAGCGGGTGCGGTGGCAAGAACAGTCGATCGCCGATCGGGGAATCGACCAAACTCGGATAGTTTTGGACGATCAAACAACAGACTCTCCAGAGTTTTCGTTTTTAGTCGCAGGCGACAGCGGCACCAGCAACCACCGCGGCCACAACCCCCAGCGGCAGGTTGCCCAACAAATGATCTCGGAACGCGAAAATTGCCGTTTCGTCATCCACACGGGCGATGTAGTGTATCTGGTGGGCTCCAGCGAATATTACTTGCGAAACTTTATTCGCCCCTACCGAGAATTTCTCGTCGGCGGGGAGCAACCATCTCGGATTGCGTACGATCGCATGGTGTTCAATTTTCCGTTTTTGCCAGTACCGGGAAACCACGACTATTACGACTTGCCCATAGTCTACGGCCTGCTGTCGGCGACAGCTTTGCCACTGCGGAAGCTGTTGGGTTCCAAGTTGGATCTCGATGTCGGCTGGCACGGTTCCGATCGCGGAAATGCGTACGCCAAAGCATTTCTCGACTACCTGAAAGCTCACAAATTGCCAGGAGAACTCGATCGCCACCTAGACGCCCACTACACCGCCAGCACCAGCACCGGCCGCTGTCTCCGCTACGAGCCCGGACGCTTTACCCGCTTACCCAACCGCTATTACACGTTCCGCAGCGGCGGCATCGACTTCTTCGCCCTCGACTCCAATACCTTTAACGAACCGTTGCCGCTGCCGAAAACCAAACAGGGCGACATTCGCCGCGAAAATTTGGAACTCGATCGGCAAAAGTTGGAACAAGAAAAATTGGCAATGCTCGAAATGTCCGATCGGCTAAATCCCGAAATTCCAGAGGAAGCCGAACAGCTAGACGACTTGGCGGCAAAATTAGAGCAAGTTGACGAAATGCTGATTGATATTGACAAACAACTGTCGCCCGACAGAACAGCCTCCACGGATGTCGAACAACTCGAATGGCTCAAACAAAGACTGATTGCATCTTGGGGCGATTCCCAGGTGCGTGGGCGAGTAATTTACCTGCACCATCCCCCCTACGTGACCGAGGCGACAAAGTGGAATCAAGCTCAAACTTTGGCGGTGCGGTGGCGTTTGCGCGAGGTACTCGACGCGGTGGGCGATGCAGTTGGGAAGGAGGCGCGGGGGCGTCCGCTAGTAGATTTGGTGCTGACTGGCCACGCCCACTGTTTGGAATACCTGCGGACTGGAGATACCGGACATGGCGACTCTGGGATTAATTGGCTTGTGTGCGGGGGAAGCGGCCACAGTCTACGCCGCCAGCGCCCGGAAGGGCCGATATTGCACGAACCGTCGAACCCGGAAGCTTATCGGTTGGCGCGCGAGTCTGGTTCCGAAAAAACAGGCCGCCAGGTAGCGGAATCTTTGCTATTTGTCGGCCGCAGTGGTGAAGGTTCCCACAAACGCCGTCCGTATTCGTGTTTGCGGATTGATGTTCTCGATGGGACTCCTCCGAAGTTCAGAATCAGACCTTTGGTTGTCGAACGATTTGAGGGGAAATGGCAGGAAATCGCGATCGAACCTTTTGTGATTTAACTTCATTTCTAGGTTGGTAGTGAGGACTTCAGTCCTTCCAAGAAATTAGCGACTAGGTTCGTAATGAGGACTTCAGTCCTTCCAAGAAATTAGCGACTAAGTTCGTAATGAGGACTTCAGTCCTTCCGAGAAATTAGCGACTAGGTTCGTAATGAGGACTTCAGTCCTGTATTTGAGAAGGACTCGCATTCCGAACGATCGAACCAAATTAATTGTTTATGTCTCAAACGCGGAAATCTTCAATCTTTACACTTAATTCAGGAGAAAAATTCCATGATTGCTAACTTAACCCCCACGGGCTGGGAAATTATTTATCACCGCGCCCACGCTTTGCTGGCCGCCCAACTTGGCGGACAGTGGAAGCGCTCGAAATCTCCGATTCGCCTCTACGAAACCATAGCCGCGATTTCCCACCACGACGATTTAGAGAAAGAGTGGGAAGAAAACATTTTGACTGAAGCGGGCGCGCCCTTAGATTTTACCTTGAGCACGGAAACTTCTCTGCCTAAAATGCGAGTAATGACGGAGAATTCGCTATATCGCGGTAGGTGGGTAGCAATGCTGATTTCTATGCACATGAGCTTTCTGAATGAAGGAAAGCGGGGAGAGTCGAAGGAACTCGACGAATTTTTGGACGAACAACTCGCCAACCAAAAAAAGTGGCGCGAGGAGATGAAGATTTCTCAAAAAGATGCCGAATCAGCTTATGCTTTTTTCCAGTGGTGCGATCGGCTATCATTAATTCTTTGCAGCGGCGAGTTACCCGCCGGAGAACGAGCTTTAGAAATTAGTGTCGGCCCCGACGGCAAGCGCTACGATATTGTACAGAACAGCAACGAACTGGTGACTGTAACTCCTTGGCCTTTTGAAGACGATAAATTTACTGTCAACGTCGAAGCGTGCCATTTGGATAAAGTCAAGTTCGACAGCAACCAGGAAATCAAGGAAGCGCTGGCAAAAGCACCGCGCGAAGTCTTAGAGTGGACTTTTGTCAAGTCTTAATTAAACCAAATAGCAGAAATACTGCACTGTTCCCGGTTCGTAGTGAGGACTTCAGTCCTCAGAAAAATAAGGACTAAAGTCCTCACTACAAACCAAATTGATTGTTGTCGATCGACCAGACATAATTTCACCAATTACCAATTATCAAATACCAAATACCAATCACCAATCACCAATTACTACCTATGAAACGTTCAGCGTGCCTAATTTTCAATCCCGTCGCCGGCAACAGCAACCCAGAGCAAGACTTAGCTAGAATCCGGGAACTTTTAGAGCCGTTTATTAACTTAGATATTCGGTTGACAACGCCAGAATTAGATGCAGATCAACTCGCCCGCGAAGCAGTTGCTAGAGGAGTTGAGGAAATTATTGCTTCCGGGGGCGACGGTACATTATCAGCAGTTGCTGGTGCCATTGTCAGCACAAATATTCCTTTAGGAATTATCTCGCGGGGAACTGCGAATGCTTTTACGAATGCTTTAGAAATTCCCAATACAATCGACACCGCCTGCGCAAATATTTTGGGAGGATTGACGCGGGTGGTGGATGCGGCGATTTGCAACGGTGAAATGCCGATGGTTTTATTAGCTGGAGTGGGTTTTGAGGCGGAAACTGTCGAATTAGCCGATCGCGAAATGAAGAATCGCTGGGGAATGCTGGCCTACATTTTCTCAGGAATCAAACAGTTAAACAATCTAGAAAGATTTGAAGCCGAAATCGAAACCGAAGATAAAATTATCACCCTTACTGCTGTGGCTGTGACAGTAGCGAATGCAGCGCCGCCTACTTCCATTTTAGCGCAAGGCCCTGCCGGGATTATTTTTGATGACGGCTTGCTCGACGTGACACTGGTTGCACCTCAGAATAAAGCTGGGGCGATCGCAGCCTCTTATCACCTCTTACAAACAGCTTTGAGTGGCAATCCTACCGATAGCGACGATATCGGTTATTTGCGCGCCAAAAAAGTAAAAATCACTGCCGATCCTGCTCAAAAAGTGGTGGTAGACGGGGAAATAATCGGCATGACTCCACTCTCTATTGAGTGCATTCCCGGAGGTTTAACCATTTTTGTACCGCGAATTGAAGTAGAGCCACTGGTGGAAAAACTCACAGGTTTAGCGGACATCGAAGTTGTTTTGAAAGAGAATTAACTTTTAGACAAATCCATAATAAGGTTTGTAGTGAGGACTTCAGTCCTCAGAACTCAAGTGTTAGCGAAGAAGGACTAAAGTCCTCACTACAAACCTTAATTTTTATGCCTCTAAAATTTGGCGAATCCGGCGCTCCAAAAGTTCGAGATCCAGTCCACCTTCATCGCTGCTGATGCGGCGCACGGTGACGTTAACATTGTTCAAATCTGCCAGCAAATCTTGGAGGATTTCTTGTTGCTGACGAGCTTGAGTTATTTCGCGCGGTTCCTGCACGAGATCGCGCACGATTGTGTCCTCAGCGCGGGAAGCAACGATCGGGTCTAGTTCGCCGTCTATGTGCACGAAAGTGCGCCGTCCGGGGCCGCGTTCTGCTTCGATTGGGATTACTGCTGTCACTTTGTCCGATCGTACATATTTGCCAAATCCGAGGTGGACTAAGACGGAAGATTGTATTTTCATAGATAGCAAGTTTTATTTGTAAGTTATCTATATTTTAACTTTTATAACTATGATATAACAACTAATATTAGAGACAATATTACTACAAAATATGTCGGTTTTTTCTTTATTTTATTGTTGTCAAATTTAGTAAAAAATGCTAATATTTGCTGTAAGAGTTCAACAGTATTATATCTATTTCGGTTGGATCGGAATTATTTAACCACAGAGAGCGCAGAGAACACAGAGAAGGATCGGAGAGATGAATAATTCCGATGTTAACGGGTTTGATATCATTCAATATCTGGGTTGAATCAAATAACTAAATAAAATATGATTCCACAGTCCTCTTGAGAGGACTTTTGCTATGAGACAGGGGTTTCAACTCCTGTCGGACTATCGGAATATGGCAAATCTCGGACTGTCGGTGCGCGACAGTTGGTTAATGCGTTAACATAGAATGAAAGCAATTTGCGATTTTGAGATTCGAGAATGACTCCCACCGATAAATAGGAAAGCCTCAATGATCCCAATTAGTCTCGACTTAGTTATCAGTATCCTGACTGCAATTCCATTAGGCACTATCAAAGACAAGCTTCAGCGCAACGAAACTGTTATCAAATTATTAAAAAGATTTAACCTCGAACCCGACGCGCCGCCAGCCGATTTTAGTGGAATCTATGTTTATACTTTAGTAGAATACGGCGCTGGGAAACCCAAGCAGATTTTAGAACTGTTTCGCCAAAAAGAGATTGAACAAGCATTTCGCAAAGCCTTCGACTGCGATAGTGCAGCCATTTTAATTCAAGCAGGCGATGACTTTCTCAACGAGTCTGCTTTGGGTAAAGAAATTCGAGATTTAGGGATTGATCCCAGACGGGAATTCATGGCATTTGTAGCCATATTTATGGAAATCGCAAAGCGGACGCGGACACCTGCGGAGGTGATCGAGGGAAATGCGATCGCCTCCCTACAAAAACACCTGTCGATAGTCCTCGAAAGAATCGAACGCCTTCCCACCCTCGAAGGAATCCGCACAGAATTTGCGCGATTGGAAGCAGAAGATTATCCCGCACTTCCCGCAGCAGAATCAACTAATATTCAAAAGTCTCAAGCTTTTATTTTATCACAGCAAGTTCGGGGTTGGTTTGAAACATTAAATTATCAGTTTGAGAAATATGAAATTTGGGAAAATAACTATTTTGAATGGATTATCAATGTTCCGGTGAGACGCAAAAAGTACGATCGCATTTTAGTGCGCGGAATTGCCGGAGAAGCCGGACTCAGAGACATCTTAGCCCTGCGCGAGTCGGTGGAAAAACAGCGCACCGATGAAGGGTGGTTAGTCACAGCCCGCCGCATCAGTCGCGCCGCACGGGATGAAGTAGAGAAAGCCGAAAATCGTAATTTAGCTTGCTATACTTTCGATGAATTACTCGACCAAGATGCCGATTTTACCTCTTATCTGAATTGGCTAGAAACTGAAATCACCAGCCGAGGAATTGATACTAAATATGTGCCGCTAGCTTGTACAAAAGAAGAAATCGACCCCGATACTCAGCGCAAGATAGGCGTGAGTCATTATGACGGGCGAGATGGCTGGATCGAAGGTTATATTGACCTGTGGTTAGATGACCCTGTAAAAGAACATATTTCAGTTTTAGGAGAATTTGGGACGGGGAAAACTTGGTTTGCGATGCACTATGCTTGGATGGCGCTACAACGCTACCGAGATGCTCAAAAACGCGGCTTAGAACGTCCGCGTTTGCCGTTAGTAATTCCTTTGCGAGATTACGCCAAAGCAGTTAGTGTCGAGTCGCTATTTTCCGAGTTTTTCTTTCGCAAGCACGAGATACCTTTAGCGGGTTATTCGGCTTTTGAACAACTCAATCGCATGGGTAAATTTCTGCTAATCTTCGATGGTTTTGATGAAATGGCCGCTAAGTGCGATCGGCAACAAACGATCAATAACTTCTGGGAACTAGCAAAAGCCGTCGTTCCCGGCGCAAAAGTTATCCTGACTTGCCGCACCGAACATTTCCCCGAAGCCAAGGAAGGACGGGCATTGTTAAATGCCGAACTGCAAGCATCAACAACTATTTTAACAGGCGAAACTCCCCAATTTGAAGTCTTAGAATTAGAGAAATTTAACGACGAGCAAATTGGGCAAGCGCTGTCATTTCAAGCAGAAGCGGCGACAGTCGAAAAAGTGATGGGAAACCCGCAATTATTGGATTTAGCGCGTCGCCCAGTGATGACCGAGTTAATTTTGGAAGCATTGCCCGATATTGAAGCAGGAAAACCAGTCGATATGTCGCGGATCTATCTGTATGCGGTGCGGCGGAAGATAGAGAGAGATATCAAAGCTGAACGGACTTTTACTTCGTTAGCAGATAAGCTTTATTTCTTGTGCGAACTGTCTTGGGAAATGCTGTCTACCGACCAAATGAGCCTCAATTATCGCGGTTTTCCCGATCGCATCCGCAGCTTGTTTGGTTCCATCGTGCAAGAGGAAAAAGACTTAGACCACTGGCATTATGACATGATGGGTCAAACCATGCTAATCCGCAATGCAGATGGGGATTATACTCCGGCGCATCGTTCATTGTTAGAGTTTTTTGTCGCTTACAAATTTGCAGCGGAATTGGGAGTTTTGGCGGCAGATTTTACTGAATTAGTTGAGCCTGAACAGTCTTGTGTAAATCCTCATGCAGCGCCTCAATTATACACTTGGTCTAATTATTGTCGGCTTCAGGCCCAGAAGAGAAATCAGAACGAATTAATTGCGCCTTTGAAGGGATTTGTTGCTGAAGATTTAGGTGAACTTAGCCACAGTTTTGGACAAGCGCCACTGACGAAGGCTGTAATGGATTTGTTGTTGCCGATGGTTTCTGAAACCGGGGTTTTGCCGCTTATGGAAATTCTGGAAGCAACGCGAGGCAAAACTGAAAGCGAGGTGGGTTATGTGGGAGGGAATGCGGCGACGTTGTTGTTAAAAAAGGACAAGACTGCTTTAGAAGGTAAAGACCTCTCTAGTGCGGTTATTTTAGGTGCGGATTTTACAAATTCGACGCTGCGCCACGTCAATTTTGCTGAAGCAAATTTAGCTAATTCTGCTTTTACTAAAATCTTCAGCAGTGTTCGATCAGTAATATTTAGTCCTGATGGTAAATTGTTAGCTACAGGTGATAGTGATGGCGTAGTTCGTTTGTGGGAAGCTAGCAGTGGAAGAGAAATATTAACCTGTAAAGGACATACCAACGTGGTGGAGTCTGTCGCCTTCAGTCCTGACGGTGAGATACTTGCTAGCGGGAGTTATGACCAAACAATCAAGTTATGGGATGTCCAGACTGGTGAATGTTTAAAAGTTTTGCAGGGACATACCGAATCAGTAATGTCAGTCACCTTCAATCCTGATGGAAATATACTCGCTAGCGGGAGTTTCGATCGCACGGTAAGGTTATGGAATATCTACACTGGTGAATGCCTCAAAATTTTGGACGGTCATACTAAAGTTGTCCTTTCATTGGCTTTCCATCCTGCTGGTGAGATGCTTGCCAGTGGCAGCGGCGACCCAACAGTGAGGGTGTGGAATATTGGTACTGGTGAATGCCTGAAAATTTTGCAAGGTCATACTAAAAACGTGTTTTCAGTGACTTTCCATTCTGCTGGTGAAATACTTGCTAGTGGAAGCGCCGACAAAACAGTGAGGCTGTGGAATATCGGTAGCGGTGAATGTCTCAAAACTTTGGAGGGACATTTGGATCAAATACGGTCGATCGCCTTTAGTCCAAATAGCGAAATACTCGCAAGTGGTAGTTACGATCGCACAGCAAAACTGTGGGATATCAACAGCGGTGAATGCTTGAATACTTTGCAAGGGCATAACGATCGAGTAGGGTCAATCGCCTTCCATCCTGGGGGTGAAATACTTGTTAGCGGCAGTTACGATAAAACGCTGAAGCTGTGGGCGATCGACAGTGGTGAATGCTTGAATACGCTGCAAGGGCATAGCACTCAAGTCAGGTCGATCGCCTTCAGTCCCAACGGTGAAATGCTGGCCAGCGGCGATGACGCGCAAACAGTCAAGCTGTGGGATGTCAGCAGTGGTGAATGCCTCCAAATCTTGCAGGGTCATCTCGATCGGGTAAACTTATTTGCCTTCAATCCTTCGGGTCAAATACTTGCCAGCGCTAGTTTTGACGAAACACTGAGGCTGTGGGATATTAGCCGTGGTGAATGCCTCCATACTTTGCCGTGTGGAAAGGAAGTACGCTCGATCGCCTTCAGTCCTTCGGGTGAAATACTTGCTAGTGCAGCTTATAACCAAACGGTGATGCTGTGGGATATTGGTACTGGCGAATGCCTCAAAACCTTGGAAGGGCAAAAAAATTCAGTACACTCGGCTGCCTTCAGTCCTTTGGGCGAGATATTTGCCAGTGCAGGTTTTGATGGAACGGTGAGGCTGTGCGATATCCATACTGGTGAATGCCTCCACATCTTGCAAGGGCATACGGGTTGGGCGCGCGCGATCGCCTTTAGCCAGAACGGTGAAATATTTGCCAGTGGAAGTGTCGATCGAACAGTAAGACTATGGGATATCCATACTGGTGAATGCCTCCAAATCTTGCAGGGGCATACTGATTGGATACGTTCAGTTGCCTTTAGTTATTCTGGTGAAATAGTTGCTAGTGGAAGTGTAGATGGAACGGTAAGATTATGGGATATCCGTACAGGTCAATGTCTAAAAATTTTGCAAGGTCACACCAATAGAATTAACTCTGTTGCCTTCAGTTCAAATGAAAAAATTATTGCTACTTGCAGTCGGGATGGCACAATTATGATTTGGGAGATTGAGACCGGTGAGTGCCTCAAAATACTCAAAAGTGACAGGCCTTATGAAAACATGAATATTACAGGGGTTACGGGTTTGACGGAAGTTGAAAAAGCCACGCTTAAAGCTTTAGGGGCTGTTGAAAATTAATCATCGCAAAGGAGGAAGTATGCAGTCAGCAATACGGATTACCACCAAAGTTATTGCAGGAAATAAACTTGAAATTCAAGTGCCACCTGGATCGGTGGGTGAAGAGGTTGAAGTTTTTGTGATTATACCAGAAAAGCCTCCGTGCCGGCGTAAAGTGTTGGAATTGCTTACAGAAATCCGCAGCCGTCATGTCTCCAGAACTGTTGAAGAAATTGACCGGGAACTTCAAGAAGAAAAAAACTCATGGGACAACTAAACCTACCATCCTCTGCTACAATTTAATGGGAGCAAGTGGACGGTCAATCTAAAATATAAATTGAACCACCAGGAGGCAAAACAATGAATACTGCTAAATTATCGATCGCGGATGACTACCAGACAGTCATATTACCCAAAGAATTTCATTTTCCAGGTAATGAAGTGTATGTCAAAAAAATAGGAGATGTTCTTGTCCTAATCTCCAAAGAAAACCCTTGGAAAACTTTTTTTGATAGTTTGAATATGTTCTCCGACGACTTTATGCTAGTCAGGGAGCAGTTGTCCTTGGAGACGAGAGAGGCTTTTGAATGAGATTTTTACTAGATACTAACATCTGTATCTACATCATCAAGCGCAAACCCCAAAAAGTATTCGATAAATTCCAAACACTTGAAATTTTTGATATTGGTATTTCATCTGTTACTATTGCCGAACTTGAGTATGGGGTTTACAAAAGTCAGCGTCAAGAGCAAAATCGGGCTGCACTCATTCAGTTTTTAATAACTTTACCCGTAGTCCCTTTTGATGAAAGAAGCACGCAAACTTATGGACAAATTAGAGCAGGATTAGAACGTCAAGGTATTGTCGTTGGCCCAATGGATTTGCTGATAGCATCCCAAGCAATCAGTTTGGGGCTGACACTGGTGACGAATAATGTTAGAGAATTGTCCCGTATTCCAGGATTAACCTTAGAAAATTGGGTTGATTAGCGATCGCATTTTCCGTTGCAGCGCAAACCGTAAGGGAGAAGCATTCGGGCGACAATCAAATAGCAAGAACCCGAAAACTTATCCGATCGCAAATTCGCTAAATTTCCGCATCATCGGCGCGTCAAACCCAAGTACAATATCTTCATTGGGAACTCCCAACTCAACCAGTTCGTTAGCAATACCCACCTCAGTCCCATCCTGCTGAATCCAGATTTTATTGTCAATAATATCCAGGTGCAACACCGGGCCATAAACTCGCCGCTGATTGCGCCAACCCACATAGATTAATTGATAATGATCGCGCTCAACATCAAAGATAGTTTGAGCCTGAATCCGCTCATCCCACACCAGACTAGCGTGTTGGGAGAGTAGATTTTGGATATGTTGCCGATAAAGGTCTAAATTTGCCATTGTGCGATCGCCTCCTGTTCTATATCATAGACGATTAAATGAATTTGATTTTGTTGAACTAAAGACTGAATAAACCCCATTGTGAAAAAACTATCGTAGACATTACTGGGCACTACCAGGTATAAAATGCGGTCAGTTTCTTGTTGTTGTAAAGCTGCTCGATAACTAATGAATTGTCCTAAAGCTGTGTAAAATTGGGATATTTTGGATGGGCCAATAAAGCTTTTGATTTCAACGGCGATTTTCTGTCCATCTTTTTCGGCGGCAACCACCTTTTCGGCACCCAAGTCGATGTAAAGTTCTAAACTTCCTGCCTGTAACGTGTATGGATCGTGAGTAATCTGCCATCCATCTTTCTGGAGAGCGATTTTAACTACTTCGTGAAAGGCATCTTTAGCAGGCATGGTTGTACTGACTCGTTGTGTTTAATATCTTGGGTAGTTGTTGTATTTTAAGTATATGCGCTATTCATCTAGAACATCACTTACCCACGGGTGATCAGAAACCGGGTTTTTTCCAGAATACTTCGTTGAGGCCAGCAGAAATGGCAAAAAACCCGGTTTCTAACGTAGCCTACTGACTAAACTGTTGAGCGTAATAGCCTGCGTATCGATCGCCCTTTTCGAGCAATTCCTCATGAGTCCCCGATTCCATCACTCTGCCTTTTTCGAGCACTAAAATGCGATCGGCCTTCCGCACAGTAGCCAACCGGTGAGCTATGATAAACACCGTGCGATCGCGCATCAATCTTTCCAGCGCTTCTTGCACTAAACCTTCAGATTCCGAATCCAGCGCCGATGTAGCTTCATCGAGAATCAAAATTCTGGGAGCGAGCAGAACTGCACGGGCGATCGCAATTCTTTGTTTTTGTCCCCCAGATAAATTTACACCCCTTTCTCCTACCCAAGTTTGATAACCGTCGGGAAACTCAGAAATAAATTGATGCGCGTTAGCAATTTCCGCAGCTTTCTGCACATCTTTTAGTTCATAATAAGATTGACCAAAAGCGATATTTTGAGCAATTGTACCCGAAAATAAAATCGTTTCTTGCGGTACAATACCGATTTGCCGGCGCAGAGTATTTAAGGTGACATCTTGAATATCAATACCGTCAATTAAAATCTGTCCCGCTTGCGGATCGTAAAATCTCGGCAACAAATTTACTAAGGTAGTTTTGCCGGCACCGGATGCGCCCACGAGGGCGATCATTTCTCCGGGAAGCACCAGCAAACTCATATTTTGCAAAATCGGTGTTTCCGAATTATAGGCAAAATTAATGTTGCGATATTCGACTTTACCTGTAACATGGGGAAGTTCGATCGCCCCTGGCTTTTCGACGACTGCGGGTTGAATGGCTAAAAGTTCAAAAATGCGATCGCTAGAAGCTTCTCCCTGCTTAAAATCGCCGTAATTTGCAGTTGTAATCGCGATCGGGTCAATTAATAGTGCTACTCCGGCGATATAACTGATAAATTCAGTACCAGTGAGATTTCCTTGAGCAATTTGCCAACCACCTATGAAGAAGAGCAAAATCACGCTCATCGCTTCCAGAAAGCCAACTACGACGAACTGGAGTGCTTTTATACGTTCTGATAAATACTTAGCGCGACGGTTTTGTTCCGCTTCTTCTGCAAAGCGAGAAATTTCGTATTCTTCAGCCACAAATGCTTTGATTAAACGAATACCGCTAAATACTTCTGTTAGCAAAGCGGACAAATCAGAAATGCGATTTTGACTTTCTCGCGAGTAACTTAGCAGTTTTTCGCCAAACCAACCAATTAAAATAGCCATCAACGGTGCAATGATTAATGCACCCAAAGTTAATTGCCAGTTAAGATAAATCATATATCCCATGACTGCAATTAGTTGCAAAATACAAGGAATAAATTGATGAAAAAATTTATTTACGACTTCGCCAATACGGTCAATATCTTCTGTGAGGCGGTAGGATAAATCTCCGGTTTTGGCATTTTCAAAGTAGCCGAGATTGAGATGTTGGAGGTGTGCGTAAACTTTTTTGCGAATTTCTAAGGCAATAGTCAAAGCTGCTTTTGCCATCAGCGTATCTTGGCCGTACTGGGCCGTACCGCGAATCAGAAATATAACGGCGCTGAGTGCAGCAATTTGCCCGAATCCTTGTAAATCTCCTTTTCCTATAAATTTTGCTGTTTCGCCAACCAGCCACGCGATTATTGGCCAAAATATGGTAAATACTACGGTACAAGCTAATGCTTTACCGATGGTTTGTTTTTGGGGACGGAGGTAGGGTAAAATTTGCCAGTATGTCGATCGATTTTTCAAGATATTTGACTCCTGCAACTTCTGTTTTGGGGATCTCTGCAAGAATATTCAAACTTCGATCCCCCCTCACCCCCCTTAATAAGGGGGGGACAAGATTATTATTCAAAGTCCCCCTTTTGAAGGGGGATTTAGGGGGATCTCTGCGTAAGTAATACAGATATCTGAGCCCAAATATGATAACAGCGATCGGGCAAATCTCCACAATCATTCTTGACCTTCGGCATGAGTAGCCCGTACTTTAGCCCCCGCGACAACTGCACCCCGAAAGGCAGCCGACTCTCCGGGTGCAAGACTAACGGGTTGAGTGTACATAAATCCGTTATCAATTAAATTACCCGACTCGTCTAAAACTTCATAATTGACTTTCACATTCTTGATTGTTTTGCAGCCTTGATTGACGACTTTACCGCTGAAAAAACTGCCGTCATAATTTGCCCCTGCAATTGATAATTTTGTAGAAATGTTGGAACCAGTAATGCAAGTTTGGGAAGTTTCCGAATTTGGTGATTTTTCGCAGAGTTTGCCTAAATCTACTGTTTTGCCGTCTGGAGTTTTCATGTAGCAAAACGGCTCGTCAATTTGTGAGACTTGAATTTTCGTATTTGTCGAATTTGCCAGCAAAGGGCTAACTGAGATTGACGAGATTAGTAAGGTTGATAAAGTTAAATGTAAATGTTTCATGTTTTTTCTCATATCCAGACGGCGGTTTAAACCGCACCTACAAAAACAAAGTCCACCTTCGTGGACTGAATCAAATAACGCAAAACGTAATTTAAACCGCCCACTCTTCAACCCGCGGAGGCGGGTTTTGTTTGTATAGACGCGGTTTCAACCGCCGTCTGATCTTACGGTATGTTATGATAAAACATCAAACTTTAGCAAGTAAAGTCATGGTCGCGACTCAAGATAACCCAAAACAAAAAACGGTAGCAATGACCGTAACTTGGGAGAAGTTGCCAGACGACTTCCAATTAGAAGAAAAACCAGTGGAGAATACAGGTCAACCGCTAATTGCCGGAGCACTGCGAGAAATCTTAGAACTGAGAGGATTAATCGGCCCGCTAATGCTGATTGCTAGCAACTTTGGCATTTGCGCTACTGTCAACGGCGAGTTAGTTATCAAAGCACCAGATTGGGTTTATGTACCTTCGGTACTCCCGGTAGAATCGAGAAGAGACCGCAAAAGCTACACCCCAAACTTGGAAGGAGAAATCCCAAGCATTGTGATGGAGTTTTTGTCGGAAACGGACGGCGAGGAATATTCTATTAGACGTACTTTTCCTCCCGGAAAGTGGTTTTTTTACGAACAAATTCTGCAAGTGCCAACTTACATCATTTTTGACCCGGAAAGTGGATTGTTGGAGGTCTATCGCTTGCAAAATGGCAATTACGAACTAGAATTTCCTGATGAGGAAGGTCGCCATTGGATAGCAGATTTTGGTTTGTATTTGGGAACTTGGCGGGGGGAAAAAGAACAGCGTACTGGTTATTGGTTGCGCTGGTGGGATGAAGCAGGAAATCTGCTTTTGTGGGGTGTAGAACAGATAACAGCGGAACGCGAACGAGCCGATCGCGAATGCGAACGAGCCGATCGCCTTGCTGAATATTTACGCGCTCAGGGAATTAACCCGGACGAAATTGTTTGATGAATTATCTGCGATATTTGTAGGGTGCGCAATGCGCACCTTACCTTATTATCTAATACTCGGATTCCTATTCCTAAGATTCCGAGATCCGGGAACTTTTCGGCTGGGACGGCGCTGGTTCAAACTGCTAGCAGTTCGAGCATTCACAGCATCAGCAGAAGCTACTAAACCCAAGTCTTGCAAAATTTCCACAGCCGCCCTTTGTCCAGTTTCGCAACCGCCTTCCATGTAACCTTGATTTTCCAGCGAAGTGTGTTCCCCGGCAAAATATAAATTGCCAAATCGTTCGCCTTCTACGCCGTGCATTTGCGTCCACTGTCCGACTAAATAGCAGGAATAAGAACCTTTTGAAAAGCGTTCTCCTGGCCAAAATGCTCGCACAGCTTTGCCCGATCGCAAATTTCTCACTCCGGGAAAAACTCTGTCAAATTGTCCCAAGAATTTTTGTGCTTGGTCTTCAGGAACTCCGCTACCGATCGACAAACCCTGCTTTCCTCCTGTAAAATTAGTGATTAAACCATTAGCAGTGGGAGCAAAAGGCGTAGGTTCCCAGCTATTTTGGAATCCTAAATCGGTATAAACAGAAGCAGTCGATTGATAAGTTTCTCGCCAAATGCGACTGCGGTAGCCAGTAATCAGCTTAGAATTAGTACCATAACCCAATTGCTCGATCGCCCGTCGCTTCGATTGGGGCAAAGGTACATTAATTTTAACGTCTCGGAGAGTGCTAAACGGCAAAGTTAGCAAAACCCGTTCGTAAATACGCTCAAAGGCGCTTTCTCCCGATCGCAAATTCACTCGATAGCGGCCATCGGGCAAAAAAGTAATCGCTTCCAAAACCGTCCCCGTCTCGATCGAACCAGACAGTCGATCGGCTAAACGGTTGACAATTTGACTGTTACCGCCATCAATTTGATAGCGCTGGTCGCTGTTGCCGAACAATTCCAAACTGTTAGGTTCAGAACCTATTAAAAACAGCAGGTTTAACGCCGACTGTTCTTCGGCATCTCTGCCGTATTCCGTTATGTAAGCAATGCGGAGCAACTGCCGGACAATCGTGCTAGTATCAGCTCCATCGAGATATTGAGCGATCGAAAGATTGTCCAATCTTTCTGCCGCTTCCGTAAAATCAAGATAGCTAAAGTTATCGCCCACTGCTTCCAAATCAGCACTAATTTTAGTTGCTAGCGGCGCAAAATCTGCGATTAATTGTTCGAGAGAAAAGCGTCGCCCATCAAAGAAAAAAGTATCCTTCACCAATCCCTGCTGCACTTGGATGACATCGATCGCCCGCAAACCCAATTCCGTCGCCAGCGAGATCAAAGTAGTGTGGCCGCTATCAATAAATTCTCCTCCCAGCTCCGCCGAAATCGCTGTTCCAGCCACTCTAGGAGCCGTGCGAATCCGTCCCCCCACGCGGTTGTTTGCCTCAATGATATCGGCGCGTACGCCCCCCTGACTCAAGCGATAGCCCGCAGTCAAACCCGCAATCCCCGCACCCACAACCAAAATGGGCGATCGACCGCGTGCTTGAGCAAAAACCCCTTCTCCCTCCCTAGTAAAAGTCGCAGCAGCAACGGCTCCCGCAGCCGCTAAACCCCCGTGCAGCAACCTGCGTCGAGATATGGGAGAATTAGCTCCATTGGGAGTACGATCGCTCAACATTCCCAGTAGTTCATCAGCCGGAATGCCCGTTTCGCTTGATTTCTGGGCAATAGTAGCAGCGCGGCGCAGCATTGCCATCAGTGCAGATTTAGCCATAATTGAGACACCCTCACAAAATTTTGATGTAAACTGGATTCTCGATCGAATTTGATTATGCACTTTCCAGGCTAAAGTACAGAGAGATTTTTTTAATAATGCTAACCCTCAGAACACTGTTCGACAGCAAATTTTATCTTGAAAACAACCCAGATGTCGCCGTACAAGTTGCCAGAGGGACTGTATCGAGTCCCTTCGATCACTACCGAAAAATTGGCAAATTTGAAAATCGCGATCCGAATGCGCTGTTCGATGCCAGCTATTATTTAGACACGAATACAGATGTAGCGGTATCAGCGAAACTCAATGGCTTTTCAGCCGCCGATCACTTTATCAGATTCGGTCAATTTGAAGTTCGCAGCCCAAACCCTTTATTCGATGTTAATTTTTATCTAACCAGCAACCCAGACGTTCAGACGGCAGTCCAAACAAATCAATTTACCGCATTTGAGCACTACTTCAAAGTCGGTCAATTAGAAAACCGCAAACCCAGCGTTTTCTTCGATCCTAGCTTTTATCTAGAAAGATATCCGTTGGTAGGAGGCGCAGTCGGTAGCGGCGCAGTTAAAAGTGCGATCGACCACTACATTCAATTCGGTCAACAAGAAGGACTGTTGAGCACACTCCCCGCTCCCGCCGACGATTTTAGCACAGCACAAAGCCTGGGAATTCTCACAGACAGTCTAAATGCTAACGATTTTGTAGGGGCTGCTGAAACAACAGACATTTACAGTTTTATCCTGAATACTCCGAGCCTTTTCAGTGCAACCGTTGATGGTTTAAGCGCAGATGTTGACGTAGAATTAATCCAGGATATCAACGGCAACGGCGTAGTTGGATTAGACGATATTATTGCTTCATCCAACAATTTAGGTACGGCTTCCGAAACAATTGTTAGCAATGGAGCTTTGCCTGCGGGAACTTATTTTGTCCGCGTTTCTCAATTTCAAGGTGATACAGATTACAACTTGAGATTACTATCCGCTCCATCAATAATACCGCCCCAAACTTAAGGAGTCAATCGATTTTAAACTTTACATTTTAGAGGGAGAATTGAAGGATTTACCCACGGAAGTTTAAGACACCGTGGGTTATGCACTTTCATCCAGTAAAGACAATAAATCTCCTTTTTGATGGGCTACATAAGCCACTGGATTCTTAGTTTTTATCGCCTTACCTTCTGCCACTGCTCTTTTTAACCATAGCCGCATTTGCCCTATTTGAATATCCAGGAGCTCCGCAAGAGATTTATCATCTAACGGTCGATCTAAATGACTGAGAATCAAGGGTAAAACTGCTTCGTAAATATCTTTTGGACGAAATTCGACCGTAGGTGTTTGCCGATGTGCGATCGCATCTTGCATACTTCCATTAGATGCAACATCTGTTTCTTCAGAAGCTGGCGCTTCCACTTCTGTTTTTGCAGATACAGTCTCCGACACTGAATTTGATAGCACTTGATTTACTGGAATTTCCGATGTGAATGAGTGTGTCACTTCCACTTCTGTAACTGCGGCTGCAATTTCGATCGGCGAACCTTGCAGTTGTGGGTTTTCCTTCGCATCAGCAGATTCATAACAATTTATTTCTATTGCAGTTTCGATCGAGCCAAATTCTGATGTAGATTCCCCCCTAATTGTCCTTAAAATTCCCCTTAATGAACTACCAGGTATAAATGGAAATGGCAAAGGTTGTGCTCCCCGTTTCAGCAGTTGGCGATTGCCTTCTGGTACGGCATCATCTATCCGCACAAAAACTGGGATCTCTTTGATCTTTTCTATCGCTTCCACCGCACCCGCCCAAGTGCCGCCCGTACCGACTGAACAACTGATGACAAGGGCGCGATCGGCTAAAGCATAAATATATTTGTTTCGCGCCATCGCATTGCCCACATTAAAACCAGCATTCGGATCGCAAGCAGATACTAAAGTCAGCCTATCTTCTTTAATCGCAGCGCGATATTTTCCAGCAACAGCAGCTTTAGCCAAACTGTCAGCCAGTATACCAACAGCCGTTCCTCCCGCTTCCAGCGCGCTTAACATTGCCGCCGTATCTACCCCACGCGCGCCGCCGGAAACTACCTGCATTTCTTGTTCGGCACAAGTCTGTGCAATTCTCTGAGTGCGATCGAGTCCTTTTTCATCAACATCGCGAGAACCAACAATCGCTAATCCTCCCTGAGATAGTAATCTTATGTTGCCAATTCCATAAAGAATTGCTGGTGCTAAATGTTGCAATATGTGCTTGAGGCGCTTGGGATATTGAGAGTCGCTTCTTCCCAATATCCAAAGCCCTTGATTCGTCCATTTTTCCACAGCCAAACTTAGCATTACCCCACGTTGTAATAATGCCGAAATCCTATAAAAGTCAAGCTTATTTACCGGAATTGATTGTAACAAATTTAAACAAGTTGGATGCAGTAAATCGGCTGGGCGCTTCTGATTTTCGCGCAGCCAACCAGCCAAGGAATTATATTCGCCAAGCGTTAGGGGCTGTGGTTCTGTTTGCCGATTTTGCCCGAAGCTAGCGCACAAAAGTAAAATTGCTTGAGTATCTGGTGGCAGTATATGATTCATATATCTAATCGGCGAGAGAGTTGAGGGATAATGCTAGAGGAAAAACTGACCCGCTACCAGCTTGACGTAAAAGTGCCGCAATGACTGTAAAAGTCCACCGGGAATCTACCATATCATCAACTAAGAAAACTGTTCCTTTGATCCCTTCCCAAGTGTCGATCGCAAATGCACCATCCAAATTATGAGCTTGCTGGTAACTATTATTCATCTCTTTTTGAGGTGGTGTTTGGTGAATTTTCCGAATAACTGGCTGAAATGGCAAATTTAATTGATCTGCCAGTCTTTGAGCAAAATTCGGTACTAAGTCGGGACGATTTAAAGAAGGTACGCAAGTCACCCAAGTAGGAAAAGGTTGAGGCTGCCAGCGCTGAATCATTTCAAAAGCGCCCTCCACCAGTGCATCATTAAAATTATTGTCCCGATACTTACCCAGTTTAACTAATTCTCCCCAACCTGCGTCACCCCATAAAGATAGAGCTCTGCCGGATTCTGCTCTTAAATTAGGTTTAATATTCCCTGAAAAACGATAAGTTGGAAATGCTTCAGGAGGCCATTTTTTGCGCGGTTCGATCGGGCGATCGCATCGTCGTAGGTACTGGATTGCTTGATTCACCATTTCCATAGAAGGGGTTTCTGGCAGTAAAAGTTTACCCAAACATACAGCACATTTGCCGCAGTTAGTTGGATTAGGATCGTCTAATTCTGCTGCGAGAAAAGCCATTAGACATTGTTTGCTTTCGCCCATGTATTCTCGCATTTTGTCTTGTTCTTGGCGGCGAATTTGTGTCAGACGTTCGATTTTATCATGATCGGGCTGATAGTCAACTGGGGTAGCGTACCACTGGGAACTTTGTTTGCTCACCGGGGCTGGTGATTCCAGGGATAACAGTTTTAAAACCTTCTCAATTTGCCCTTTAGAAAAATTGAGTTTTTGCTCTAATTGGGGAACAGATAAGCCGTTATCAGTTTGGTTTAGCGCGCTTAAAACTTCCTGCGTATGGGCTTGTGGAGGGAAAGCTGTTCTGATAAAATAGTTGGTAATTTCGTCATCTTCATCGCCACTTAAAAGGATACCGTAGGCTTGCTCTACGGCTCTACCCGCTCGCCCTACTTGTTGATAATAATGAACGACGGAACCTGGACGCTGGTAATGAATGACAAATCCTAAATCGGGCTTATCAAAACCCATTCCTAAAGCTGTCGTCGCAACTAAAGCTTTGATTTCGTTGTTGAGAAGTTGGTCTTCTAAGGCTTGCTTATCTAGATTTTCCAGATTGCTGTGGTAGGCTTTAGCATCAATTCCTTTAATTTTTAACCAGTCGGCAACTCGTTCCGCATCTCTCACAGTTAGGGTGTAAATGATGCCACTTCCCGGTAAGTTGGGCAACTGTTCTGCTAACCATGCCATTCTTCTTGCTGAACTTCCCAGAGCGATATTTTGGAGTTGCAAGCTTTCTCTAATTAAGTTTCCTCTGATGATGCGAAGATTTGAATTTAATTGCTCGATGATATCGCTCACAACTCGGTTGTTTGCTGTAGCAGTTGTGGCTAAAACAGGTATGTTTTGAGGCAGGGCTTGCAAAATTCTGACAATCCGCCGATAATCCGGTCTAAAGTCATGTCCCAGTCAGAAATGCAGTGGGCTTCATCGACAACAAATAACCCAATATTCCGAGAAATTGGTAACAAAATGGTGTTGGTAAATTCTTCATTGGCTAGTCTTTCCGGGGAAATTAGGAGAACATCTATTTCTCCTGTGAGCAACTGAGTTTTTACGAGTTGCCATTCTTCTGTATTGGAGGAATTAATAGTTGCTGCTTTGATGCCAATACGATCGGCAGCGACAATTTGGTTTCGCATGAGAGCGAGCAGAAGTGAAATCAGAATTGTGGGGCCGGCTCCTCGATCGCGCAGCAGCCGAGTTGCGAGAAAATATACTAAACTTTTGCCCCAACCTGTACGCTGTACTACGAGCAGTTTCGATCGCTCTTCGATTAAAGAGGCAATCGCTTCCCACTGTCCCTCTCGAAAGTCAGCTTGTAAGTTATTGAGGGCAATCTGGAGCAGCGCTCGCGCCCGATCTTTCAATTCAACTGTCATAATATTGCTAACCTGTTAGTGAATTATCCTGATATTTTAATTTTTGTATATTAAAATATCAGCAATCATTACTAAAATGATCTTACCAATTGCCAACTAACTAATTCTGACTTTCCGGCCCCCCAGGAGAGGGCAAAGATTGAACGGGTGTCGGAGGCCAATTAGAGCGACTTCTGTTGAGAGTAGTAGACACCAAAGCATAGCCTAAAACAGCAGGAAGGACGATCGCACTCAACAACACGATCGCCCCCGCCCAAGTCATCGCATTCGACATCGGGCCGTAATGACTGCGGTAAGGGTCAAATGGTGGTAAATTCGACCTTGGAGCGTCCCGCAGCCCGATCGGACGTTTGAACCGCACTCGCCTGTCATCGAGCTTTTCGAGCAAAATCCAGCCAACCTCCGCCTCTTCCCGACACAGCTTGTGAAAAATCGCCGGATTGCGAAACAAATCCCTGCTAGCCCGGACAATCTTGTACTCCCAAACCGTCAAATCATCAGAATTGCGATCGGATTTAAGATTGCCGTTGGAGCGCGCATTTTCAGGCGCATTAAAATTATCTTCTTGAGATTCGTACAGAGTCAAAACTTCCTCCTCGTCGTCGCATTTTTCCCCCGCAACCGATTGCTCGCGGCTCACCAAGACACCCAGGATTGCAGCCTCTAAACCGAGACTGCCAACCATCAAACTCCAAATCAGAATTTCCACCATAAAAGGAGTTAAAACTTAAAAATTCAAAACTAAAAAAACTCGCTTTTAACTTTCAATCTTTAATTTTCAAATAGCCTTCCACCACACAATCTGCACCCACAGCGCGCCAAGAAACCCGCTCTAAAGTCAAAGCATCAGTCATTGCGGAAAACCCCAAATCTCCGACAGGAGTTGGAGCATTTTGGCCGCCGACAATTTTAGGAGCAATAAAAGCCATAATTTTTTGAACTGCACCTTCAGCAATTGCCTTAGCAGCCAAAGTGCCTCCACACTCCCACAGTACAGAAAGAAAAGATCGATCGTACAAATAAGCCATCACATTAGTCGGTGTCAGCGGCGACAACTCCACAACTTCTACCCCTTTGGCGATCAAAAATTCCTGAAATTCCGGGTTAACCCCAGGCTCAGTCAACACCAAAGTAGCCGCCGAGGAGGTTTCCCACAACCAAGCAGACTTCGGCAAATCCAGAGTGCGGCTCATCACCACCCGCAGGGGATTATTCCCGTCAGGTTTGTGACTCGTCAGTAAGGGATTGTCTAGACGCACCGTATTTCCGCCAACAATCACAGCATCGCAGCCGACACGCACCCGGTGCACCTCACTCCGAGCCTCCTGGCCTGTCACCCAAGCGCTGTGGCCACTACTGGTAGCAATTTTACCGTCCAAAGTCATCGCATATTTCAAAATTCCAAAAGGCCGACGATGCAAAATCCGGTGCACAAAAGCCTCATTCAGTTTTTGGCAAGCTTCCCCTTCTACTCCCGCCACCACTTCAATGCCAGCCTCCCGCAACCGAGCCAGCCCAGTGCCAGCTACCAACGGATTCGGATCGACCATGCCAGCGACTACTTTTGCCACTTTGGCTTTAATTAAAGCTTCGGAACAGGGAGGAGTCCGCCCGTAGTGGTTGCATGGCTCCAGGCTGACGTATGCCGTCGCTCCTTCGGCTAGTTCCCCCGCTTCTCGGAGTGCAAAAACTTCGGCGTGAGGTTGGCCAGCGCCCGGATGGAATCCTTCGCCGACAATCTTGCCGTCTCGGACAATTACACAACCGACGAGGGGATTGGGTGCGGTTTTGCCCAGAGCACGGCGGGCTAATTCTATGCAGCGGCGCATCATGGCTCGATCGAACTCTTGAATTTCGCTGCTGTCGAGTTGTTTTGTAGCTGGCTGCTGTCGATTGGCTAAGTTGGCGATCGGTTTAGCGTCCGCCTCAAAAGTTTCCATGAGATCTTGCGATGATATTTAATCCTGATTGTAGTGACTTTTGATGCTAATTTTGGCTTAATTGCGGGTGTTAAATTGCGGCACCAAACTTTGTGTTGCTGGGATCGAATAGTAATTTAGGGCGATCGACCAGGCGCGATCGAACAAATACCTTTAACATAAAGAAACAATAGCAGCCGCTTGAGAAAAAAATGAGTCAAGATATGAAGCGGGAATTTGCCAGTCGCGACGAATTAATAGCCTACGTGCGCAAACAGTTCCCCCAAGCCACCGCCCGGGATAGCAACGTACCCCCAACCGCAGGCGGGCGCACAACTGCTGAAAAAGTGCTGCAAAAAGTTGACCCCAGCAAATACGCCTCAAGCCGCAACTTTCTCAACGGCGCAGTAACGCGCTTGTCGCCCTATTTGCGCTACGGCGTTTTGAGTCTTGCCGAAGTGCGGGATGTCGTACTGGAGAAGGTGCGGCATCCAGAAGATGCCACAAAACTTATCAACGAGTTGGGTTGGCGCGATTATTGGCAGCGACTCTACGCCGAATTGGGCAAAGGGATTTGGGAAGACCGGGAAGAGTACAAAACTGGTTACACTGGTTCAGATTACAGCGAAACTATGCCCCAAGATGTCATCGAGGGCACGACTGGTTTGGTTTGCATCGACAGTATCAGTCGCGAGTTGCGAGAAACTGGTTATTTGCACAATCATCAGCGGATGTGGACTGCTGCTTATCTCGTACACTGGCGCAGGGTGAAGTGGCAAGCTGGAGCTCGCTGGTTTTTGGAACATTTGCTAGATGGAGATCCGGCGAGTAATAATCTTTCTTGGCAGTGGGTAGCGAGCACTTTTAGTCACAAACCTTATTTTTTCAATCGGGAAAATTTGGAACGTTACACTAAGTCGGTTTATTGTCGCGATTGTCCTCTGTACGGACAATGCGATTTTGAGGGAACTTACGAATATTTGGAAGGCAAGTTATTTCCAAATGGCGAAAAGGTCGATCGTACGGGCGGTTCTAAGAGTTGGCAACGCCCTCAAAAGGGCAGGAAAAATTAAGCAAGTTCGCCAACATACTCTACATGATGTTTGATAAAGGTTTGTAGTGAGGACTTCAGTCCGTATCAAATTCAGAGGACTGAAGTCCTCACTACAAACCAACTTACCAATTACCAAGCAATGAACAAAAGGTTTGTAGTGAGGACTTCAGTCCGCATCAAATTCAGAGGACTGAAGTCCTCACTACAAACCAACTTACCAATTACCAAGCAATGAACAATCCGATTATTTGGCTACACGGCGACTGTTTAAGTCCGGAAGGCCCAGCTTTTCAAGCACATCCAGAAGCACCCGCAATCTGGGTTTGGGATGATGCACTCATCGATGAATGGCAGTTGAGTCTCAAACGAATAGTGTTTATTTACGAATGTTTGCTGGAGTTGCCAGTAGTTATTCGGCGCGGCGATGTGGCTGCGGAAGTTATCGCTTTTGCTCAAGAATCCGGCGCGAATCAAGTAGTGACTGCGGAAAGTCCCAGTCCTGGGTTTCAGGATATTTGCCGGAAAATTAGGCGATCGCACGCAGTAGAAGTTTTGCCACCAGAAGCCTTTGTCCGCTACGATGGCTACATTGATTTGAAGCGTTTCTCCCGCTACTGGCGCGTCGCTGAAAAATATGTTTTCTAATTGGTAATCGGGAATCGGGAATTGGGAATTGGTAATGGGGAATTCGTAGAAAAACAAGAAAAAGGCAAAGCGGATCATCTTATTTTTCCCCTCTTCCTTTTGCCTTTTGCCTACTACCTACTGCCTACTGACTAATGCCTAATGACTAATGACTAATGCCTAATGACTAATGCCTAATGACTACTGACTAATGACTAATGACTAATGACTAATGACTAATGACTTCTTCCTTCAACTCCCCTTCAAACGCTGCAATAGCCATTGAAATCTAGATTGAGCCAAATCTGGATTTTCGATGTTTTGGGCGATCGCACGTTCGTCGTCTGGATCTTGATATGTTAAATAATCAGTCTCTTCGCCGAAGCGTTTGACTGTACCCCGCAGTCTCGACGACAGAAATTTGGTAATCGCCCGATAAAACCGCAGGGAAAACAGCACATCTTGCTCCAGTTTTTCAGTTAGCAATCGCCTGGGAATTGACAGGATCAGGCTTTCTTCAATGGCCGTGACGCTAGCAGAAGGAAGTCTCCCGTCTACAAAAGACATTTCGCCCAACACTTCCCCAGAAACAATTTTGCCAATTTCTTTGTCGCCCAAAGATGATACAGCAACGCTCAAAGTTCCCTCCAGAACTATGTAAAGGGCGTCTAAGGGCTTTCCTTCTGTGATCAGGGTAGTGCCGGGTGGAACTTGGGTGCGCGTGCCGTTGGCGAGCATCCAATCGATGTCGCGATCGCTCAATTCGCCTAATATGACTAGAACTTTGCTCATAAAATCAGGTTGAGATTCAATAGTTTTTTACTAATTTTTACCAATAGAACACTGAATTTTAGACAATTATAATAATAATATTTACTAATTTTTACACGATCGAGCTACAACTATTTTGGGAACCAGTGCTATTCTACATTACTTGTCACAGACTATGCAGCAGCCGATCGCCCTTCCGCAACTGTCCCAATTTGAACGCCCGGACTGCCCAAATATTTTTGAAAGCTTGCTGTATCTTGGTTTCGAGCCGGTGCGCCGTCGAAAACCCAATTTTTCAGGCACTACTGCGAATGCAGCGCCCCCAAGTACAGAATTGTAGAATCCCAGCGCGACGCGCTTTGAAAGCCTCTCAATTAAGCAGCATTGAGGTTGAAATCCACCCTAGGATAGATTTTTAGCCGATCGAACAGTAAATGAAAATTACCAGATAAACCAGGTGTCAGTGCTTGAATCTAATCAACTTGAGAGTTGACTCATCAACGGTTGAATGCCAATCTAGGAACAACACAACTCAAATTTGTGTCATTTTTGAGCAAAGCTCTCAGCGAGAGGCCTCAAACACTTACACTTTTAACACACCGTTCATTGAGGAGTTTGTGATGAAGAGTCTATTTTCCAAGTCTGCTTTCGCGTTGATAAATCTTGCAGCTTTAGCCGTTTGTTGCAGTACCCTGTCAGCGAAAGCTGAAACAGGCAACTTGCCCGATGTCGCTACAACAACAACTTTGGCGACTCAAAATGTTGACCAAATTTCTGAACCGGCGGCAACTTCAGCCGTTAAGCCCGATGCAGAAACAACGGCCAGTAATACAAAAATTGATTCTATCAGTTCGATCGAACTGACAGAAGCGGCACAGCCATCCGCCTCCGCACCGACAGCCAACTTACCAGCATGGGTTGCTACCCCAGAACAATCCGCAGCAGCAACATCGGAAATTGCCGAGACTGAAAACCCTCAAGAAACAGCTAAAATTGCTGATAGCGTCAAAGTGCAGCCAACGGTGGAGATTGCCGAAAAGATCGATCGACCTAATTCCGAACTGACAGCAGCGAAGGAAGAAAAAGAAGTAAAAACAGCACAAGAAGTGCTGAGCAATCCTGTCAGCACTTCCGCCTCAGCCCTGACAAACCAACCGAAACTGGCCCAAAAACCGGCAACTGCCTCGGAAAAACCTCAGATATTGGCTCAACCAGGCGGTACAACCGTCAGACCAGGCCGAGCTACTCGTTCAGGCCCCAGTTACATCGGTATTGGTGGTAATCTAGGTTTTGGCGGAGATACAGCATTAGGCGACGGCTCATTTGCGATTATTAGCAAAATTGGTTTGACCAACAATTTCTCGGTGAGACCGAGTGTTTTGTTCCGCGACAACTTAACTATTCTAGTTCCCGTTACCTACGATTTTGTCTCTCAAAATGCTGTCGAAGTCAGCGATGATTTTGTGATTACTGCTGCTCCTTACGCAGGTGCTGGTGTGATAATTTCTACCGGGGATGACGGTAATTTTGGCTTCCTGATTTCTGGTGG
Source organism: Microcoleus sp. CAN_BIN18 (assembly GCA_026786085.1). Classification (GTDB taxonomy): domain Bacteria; phylum Cyanobacteriota; class Cyanobacteriia; order Cyanobacteriales; family Microcoleaceae; genus Microcoleus. The sequence continues at coordinate 30,866 of JAJAYT010000412.1, forward strand.
CGTAGATGTACCAATTTCCAGCAATTTTACAGCAACAGCGGGACTGAATGTTGGTTTTGTTGACGGAGCTGAAGTGGGATTGTTACTCGGTGTCGGCTATACGTTCCCGAATGTTGTCAGATAGTAAGCTATTTGAGCAAAACGACAGCTAAATAGGCGCGGGGTTGGCTGTAGGAATACGGTCAACTCTTTTTTGATGGTGGAAAATCACCAGCAATTTGGAGGACACCGCACCGTGCCGTTTCCCTACCATCGGAGGACATGGCAATTTGGAGGACAAATTTGGAGGACACTCAAAATGCCCTTTACCGACGGTTTAATAATTTTAGGGGAACGGCATCATGAGTTTGCTGTTTTTTGGGTTTTGGTGAAA
>JAJAYT010000413.1 GCA_026786085.1 Microcoleus sp. CAN_BIN18
TGCGCCCCGGGCCCCTTCCGCGCGGCTTAAACGGATAGTTTGCATAGTATTACCTCGCGAGCGCTACACTGATATTGTTCGCCAGCGGGCGATCGCCCTTTGTTTCCGTGCGCGTGCGCCCTACGGGATAGCTACGCCGCGCGTCCTCTGTGCAATCAGCGCACTTTGAAATGGTGGAAATGGATCGGATTGTCGGTGGAAAAAGAGGTTGGGGTGACACGAGGGTTAAGCGAATATGCAAGAAAGGGCGATCGCAATTCCAAGATGTTCGCATTGATTATGACCACACCCGCTGAATGGGATAAGCATCAAAAGCCGAATCGCAACTAATTAAAATAAGAGAATGATTCATCGCCTGTGCTACCAGAATGCGATTGGGGAGCATCTCAATTATGCAATGAGTATAAATACTTACAAGGGTAATATGCAAGAATTATGTAAAATGTAAAAAGACACTTACGAGTGAGAAAAATATGACCCCAGAAGAAACTCAAGAACTCCAAAAATGTCTAGAAAAGGTATCGGCTATCTTACTCAAAAATACACCATCAGAACAGCTAAAAGACTTTGGCAGTATTGAATTAGCCGTTAGAGATCATGTCCTCAAAGAAGTAGCCCCAGAGATTGGAAAATTTTTTAAGCAGCAGCAGCCAAACAGAAGCAGGCAGAGCTAGAAAAATCCAGACCTGCATGGGTAAATGGCGAGTGAGAGAAAAACAAAGTAAAAAACTCGGACTCAAGAAAGGGACAAGATTAAGCCCTCACTTAGAAAAATGCTGCCTAATATTGAGCGCCAACGTATCCTATGCCAATACCACCAAAGACTTACAACAACTGACAGGAATATACGTATCCCACAGTACGCAACAACGGCTAGTACATCGACAAGAATTTGTGGAGGCTGTAGCGTGTGAAAACTGTCACCGCTTTGAGTGTAGATGGAGGCAAGGCAAGATTAAGAACCGACTTAGGAGAAGCCAGTGAATGGCGAGACTACAAAGCTGTGGCATTGCATCATCAAAAGTGTGCCGCTTTCTTTCAAGAGAATGACAAGCTATTGGATTGGGTGAATCGACAGCCTTTAGGTGAGCCAATTACTTGTCGCTTGTGATGGACATCCAGGGGTCTGGAATTTGATAGCTGGGATTGCTTCATTCGAGAAACGTTTAGAGATTTTAGATTGGTATCATCGATGCGGAAAACCTATACAAACTGGGTGGCTCTAATCAACGCTTGCGAACAATGGAGACTCATCTGTGGCATGGTCAGGTCGATGAGGCAATCGCTGCTTTGGCAGACTGGGATGTACCTCATGTCAAGAACTTTCTGGATTATTTAGAACGACATCGATGCAGAATTCCTGATTATCAGGCGATGCAGTCTGAAAAGATCACAATTGGTTCTGCTGCTGTCGAGGCTACAATTAAACAAATTGGACGGAGAATTAAAATATCCGGGGCACAATGGAATCGTGACAATCTGGCTCAAGTTCTGAAACATCGTTGTGCTTATTTAAATCTCGCTTTGGCCTGAATAGTATTTATACTCATTGCATATTTGAGATGCTCCCGGCTCCATTCCCCAACTTGGGCAAAACCTAAGACGTGCAGCAGATTAACGATGCTTTCTACCCCTTTGGGAATCCCGCAAATCAGCAACCGGATCGGTTGTTTTCCTTGCGGTACGTCGGGAATTTCTTCGCGGAGCAGTTCTGGAACTGACTTTGGTGGTGATGTCATAGAGTTTCCTCCTGAATATGGGAGTTCAAGCCCCTACCGAATGATTGCAAGTCTGAGCGGTGGGGGTTTGTTTTTTGTATTCACTCTAAAGTATCACGGTATGCACTCCAAGTCAACCTTTGATGGTGAGATTGATACTGTAGAAGTCAAAAAAAGGTACAATAGGGCAGTAAAAGCACAAATAATAGCCTTGCCAGCAAAACTCCCCAGAATAGTTGTATATCTTCCAGAAGAAGTTAAAGCAGACCTAGAGCGGTTAGCCAAATCGCATTATCGACCGGTCTCCAATATGGTGTTGACATTAATTCAAGAAGCAGTAGAAGAGGCTAAATCTGAGGGGAGAATTCCCAGCGACAATCAATCGCAACAAAAAATTGACAGCGACGAGTAAGGATGAAGCAGGAATTTAATAGTTTGCGATGACGATAAGGGCGATCGTAACCAGCCAGTTAACAAATTATATGGAGTTCTGATGATTCTATCTTTTAAGGATATACAATTTATTATTGAAGCTCTGGATTTTCGGATAGAGGCATATCAAGAACGATTGAAAGATGAAGAGTTGGATGATGATGAAGTATCGGATATGGGCAATTATTGCTATTTTTTAGAAGCGCTATGCGAAGATTTGATGAAGGCTATTAAGGAGGGTAATATGCCTGAGATAGCAAAACCTGTACCCTCAGACGGCTTATATCAAGAGGTCAGAAATTAGTCAGGGCGATCGCGCTTTTGCACTCAAAATTTAGATATACTTGCTAATAGTTGAAAAGGAAATTAGAGCCATGACTCAAACAACATCAAGTCGCCCTCGCCGTCGAGGTAGGTTATTTCCTGAATTTACGATACCGCCAGAGGAGTTAGCTAGACGGAAAGCTGAAAAAGATGCCCGCGGTCAGCGTTATCGAGAGGTTTTTGCAAGGGTTAGGCTTGAACTAATAGATGAGCATTACAACTGGTTTATGGTTATTGAGCCAAACAGTGGGGACTATTTCATCGATCCTGATGAAAAAATTGCAGTTCAAAAAGCTCGTGAAAAGTACCCGCACGGGATGATTGGCATTCATCGCATCAATGAGACTGGGGCTTGCGGTACTCTATGATTAATGGCAGGTTTGGGGAGATTGGAGAGCTATTTTTTGAAATTGATTTAGTTGCTGCTGATGATGAAAGGTTTCCCATTGAAGTGTTATTAGATACTGGATTTACAACGGGTTGGTTAGCCCTGGATACTCAAGATTGTCTGAGTTTGGGGGTGGGTGATGATTGAAAGTGAACGGCTGATGCAGACGGCGCGGGGTGAGGAGTATTTTGATATTTATGAGGGAAAAGCTGTAGTGGATGGAGAGGAGTATGTAATTCCTGTGTTGGTAGGGGATGGAATTCCTGAATCTATTCTGGGTTTGCAGTGGTTGAAACTGCTACCGTTGGCTGTTGATTTTGGGACGGGAGTGTTGACGCTGGGGTAGAGATAGAAGTGCGATCGCCCGATGTGCTAAAATAAGGATTAGAGTGAGAACTAAGTAGGTATTGCAAAAAATATGCCTCGTATCTTTACAGCAATCGTTTATTGGGAAGAAGATGTTTATGTGGCAGAATGCCCTGAAGTGGGAACTGCTAGCCAGGGTGAAACAATTGAAGAAGCGATCGCCAATCTGAAAGAAGCAACAGAACTCTATTTAGACGAATTCTATTTACCTAAAACTTCCCCGCGTTTACTAACAACATTTTCAGTAAGCGTAGGGTGCGTCGCCATCGAAAATCCATAAAGAAAGATCGACAATCTCATACTCCCTTCCCGCCATAAGACTATAGAATTAAATTGTAGATATGTTGAATTGTGTTTTTGATCTGAATTGCTGTCTGCAATTGCTGAGTTTCAAAAAATCTTTTAAGCCGTATTTCAACTTGTTCAATATCTGTAGCAA
>JAJAYT010000414.1 GCA_026786085.1 Microcoleus sp. CAN_BIN18
AACTTCATTTGTTGCAACAAGCCTAATCTATAAAAGGCAATTCCCAGACGTTCACTTGTATCAAATTTATTTTCTCTTCTTTTGACAATAACATCAGCAGCCCCATCGAAGTTATCAAACGCGAGATAATGATAGTAAGCTTCAAAAGCTGTCAAAGCATCTTTTATAGTTTCAACAGTCTTCACACTATCTGTCCAAAAGTCTGCTGCTTTGCGATTAGCCTCTTCCCAATATTCACTTTCCCTCAACCGCGCGATCGCCTCTTCCCGAATCATTGGATGTAGCCAATATTCCCTCTTCTGAAACTCCACTAATGACCGATTTCGCAACGATTCAATTACCCGCCGCTTCTGTCTTTCTGGCACATCCCACAACAAACACAATAATCCCTCAGTCGGGACAGTCGGCACATCCTGATAGCGATAGCATCCCAAACGGCAGAGGAGTTTATAAGCTTGTGAGTCAAGTTCTTGCAGGCGATCAAACTGACCAGTTACTAAGTTTTCTAAGTCAGCCTTAACTAACAGATCGCTACTATTATCCAGCCAATAAGCTACCATATCTCCATCAGAATCTTCTCGAATTGCACCGCAGAGGATGCCCATTACTTTTGCATTTCCTCCATAGGCTTTGTGCATCGCCTTCAGCGTGGGAATATCGATATTAATATGGCGACTCCTGAAAAACTGCTGCCACGCTTGGTCATCCAATCCCGGCAATAAATAACGCTCAACAGTTACATCAGGTTCGCAGAGGCGAAAGCGGCTGGTTATCAACGTCACAGACTGCACCGTTGCATCTGCCAAAACTTGCAACAATTCCACATAGCTACGGTGCGGTTCAATAAACCTGCCTTGTCCATCTAGTGCCGGTTCCAAGTTATCAATTAATACCCCGACTTTGCGAGTCTGAAGTTGCCGTTTTAGCCTCCCTAACGATACCCAAAATTCTAGACCCGGTTCTTCTTGAAAATCCTCCTTGAGCTTTTCTGCAATCCAATTATAGACGGCGGTGATGTTCTCTTTTTCCTTGCCAATCTGGAATTCTATTACCCGATCAAACCCTTGGTTGTTGAGATATTGCTTTGCTAAAGTCGTTTTACCAATACCGCCCGGGCCTTGGATGAGAATAACTTTTGAGCCTTGCTTAACAAGGGTGTTGAGGTGTGCGATCTCGTCTTCCCGTCCGAGAAAATTAGAATCGCAGTCCGCCGCCTCTAACTCATTATTTACTTCAACATCTGCTGTGGGTATCGCCGCTGCAACCTGATTTATAGGAGCATTTGTACTATCCCTGAAACGCTGAGAATTAATCTGAGTAATCAAAGCAACTAACTGAGAACGACGGCGACGTTTACCACCTGACTCTTTTTCAATCGCCAACACATCAGCAATTTGCTCAACATATTTTCTGAAGGTTGCAGGCGCGATTCCTAATGATTCTGCGATCGCCCGATCGCTATTTCCAGTTGACAGCAGTTCCCATACCCGCTTCTGCGCGGGTGTTAGCTGCTCAGAAACTCCCTCAAAGTCCCCTGTGTTCATAGGTTTTAGCTAATTGATCGCTTCTAGCACAATTGTGTATTTGGACTGTGTACACATTCTCGAAATATAGACCACATCTGTGGTTTCTGCTTTATAGGAAAAAATGCAATTATCAAATTGTCCCTCACACCAATCCAGTAAACCTATGTTGTTTAACCGTCGCAAACCTAAGTTTGAAATGTTGCCAGAACCCGAAAGAGGCGTTGTAGACGAGGCGATCGGCCCGAACCTAGCCGGTCGCGTCAAGGCTTTTTCGAGCATTTGGCCAGCAGAAATATATCAGCCAGACTCTCAAAAAGTTCATCTCCATCCCGGTCAATCAGTTTTTGTGGTTGCCATAGATAATATCACACTGCTTGTAGTCCCAATGTAACTGACACGGAGGAAAGCATCATGAGACTTTTAGAAACCTTGACTCAGGAAGCGATCGATAGCGGCGAAATTGTCCAAGTTAACCCTTCTCAAACTCTTGATGCTCACGTCCACCCCTGTACAGAGTACATGGTAGTTTTGCAAGGTGAAATCGAATTGGCTTTGAGGCAGCCAAAAATAGGTTGGTGGTACCGCAAAATCTGTTCTCGCGGCGAATGTTATGAAATCCACCCCTGTTGGGTTCACACCGTAACCAACCTTTCTGCTGATAGCGATGCGATCGTTCAGCGATTTTATCAATAATTCGACAGGTTTTCACCTGTCGCTACCAGAGCAAACTCCGCCTTCACAAACTACAAAGAGCGATCGCTCTTCTCCCCAACCCGCGCAGGCGGGTTTTGCTTGTCTAGCGGCGATTTCAATCGCTGTGGCTTCGATATTGTTGCTGTCATAGTCTCGGCGATTGCTTCGCTAAGAGCTCGCAATGACAGTAGTCTTAACCCAAGTATATTGTGTTAAAAGTCGGCTGAGAAATTGCCCGATCGCCATTTACGCACTTTGACTCAAGAAACCGGGTTTTTAGCAAGGTTAAAGGCACTCACGCAAAAAAATCGTAAAAAACCCGGTTTCTGCCTCAGTGATAGAGATAAAGACTTCTAATCACCCGATCGCCCTTATAATATTCTTAGTATTGGTAAGCCAAAAACCATGTCACTCACACAAACCCAAGTCACCTATACTGAAGCTCAAGCGAATCTTGAGGAACTGTGCGAACAAGTCATCAACGATCGCGATGCCATCATCATCACCCGCAAAAACGGCGAAAACGTAGCCTTAATTGCCGCTGACGAATTGGCAAGCTTAATAGAGACAGTCTACCTGCTGCGATCGCCCAAAAATGCCGATCGCCTGTTAAGCGCCCTGAAAGACGCACAAGCCAGAATTGTCAAACCTCAGACTGTCAGAGAATTACGCCAGGAGTTAGGACTTGGCGAAGAAGCGTAAACAACAGCCACAAGAAACACCTGAACCGGAGAAAACCGCTGTTCGCGATGCAGTTTTTCAGCCTAAATTCCTAGAAGACCTCACCTATTGGGTGGAAGTTGACCGCAAAGTTGCCCTCCGATTCTTAAAATTGGTAGAAGCAATCGTGCGCTCACCGTTCACAGGTACCGGCAAACCAGAACCCCTAAAATATTTGGCTGCGGGTACATGGTCGCGAAGGCTTACCCAAGAGCATAGAATAGTTTACTTAGTGAGCGAAAATCGAATTGATTTTATCCAAGCTCGCTATCACTACGAAGATTAGCCCGATCGCCCTTTATCCCCCTTACCATGCTTCAAATCCGCCGCCGTCCCCCCAGTACCTCAGTCTCCGTACTCTACCTCAGCTACGAAATCGCCGTACCCGACTCCGAACCCCGCCACATCCTCGAAGAAATCGTCTGGCAAAAAGAAGCAGAAGTGGCCCAAAAGCGCGATCGCACGCCGCTAGCCGAACTTCACAAAAGACTCCCCTTTGCACCGCCCATCCGCGACTTCCTCGGCGCACTCAAAAACGGTAAAACCACGCCCGCCATCATCGCCGAAGTCAAAAAAGCTTCCCCCAGCAAAGGCGTAATTCGTGAAGATTTCGACCCCGTGGCGATCGCCCTAGCATACCAACAAAACGGCGCTAGCTGCATCTCCGTACTTACCGATGAAAAGTTCTTTCAAGGAAGTTTCGACAACCTTTCTAAAATCCGTGCCGCCGTCGAATTGCCGCTACTTTGCAAAGAGTTTATTATCTATCCCTACCAAATCTATCTCGCTCGGATTCACGGCGCAGATGCTGTATTATTAATTGCCAGCATTCTATCTGACAAAGACTTACAATATTTTGTGAAAATTGTCAAGACTTTGGGCATGACAGCTTTGATCGAAGTTCACACTCTCGAAGAACTCGATCGAGTATTAACCCTACAAGGCGTCGAATTAATCGGCATCAACAACCGCAACCTAGAAAACTTTTCCGTCAGCCTAGAAACCACCGGTCAACTATTAGCCGATCGCCAAACCGACATCCAAGCAAAAAACATCCTCACCGTCAGCGAGTCAGGAATCCACACAGCCGACGACCTCAGCCAAGTTGCCACCGCCGGAGTCCAAGCCGTGCTAATCGGCGAATCCCTAGTCAAACAGCCAGATCCGGGCGCTGCTTTAGCCGGGCTTGTCAAGGCGCATCCGCACATCACCAAAGGCGAGACTGCTTGACAAACACCCCCGAATTCTGATAAAAATTGATTAACTAGGTAAATAATCAGAATTTCTAGCCTGCATCGACTCGATCGCTTAACTGAAAAAAAATAGCACTCCAAGCTATATTGCGTAGAAATATTTTGCCGAAAAGCAATTAAATCTATTCGCTCTCGGCCCTGCGATCGCCAAATTTAGCGCTATCAAACCCAGCCCCGAAGATGCGATCGGCAAAGCAGGGGTTTTTGTACGCTTAGAAAATACATAACAAATCGGGCATCTAATATTCAACCGTGATGCCTCATGCAATTGCAATGGGGTGTCGGTTCACTGAGGTATGTTAGCTTTCATGGAGCCAATCCCCCTTCCATCGTACATTCACTACGAATTGCTACTTCAATTGTTAGAACGCAAAACGATGTTTGCTGTCAGTCCACAATCGCCGCAGCAGCAACAAGTTCACCAACTTATTATTACACTGCGCAAAGCTCTTGCAATTCAAAAGCAATTAGAACAAAGCTGCCAGCGATCGAACTTAGCGGTAGAATACCGCTGGTCTTTAAATGAAACTAACTCTACGGGAGTTAAAAATTAAAAGTTAAAAAACTTAGAGTGCAGACTTTAAAGTTTCAATTTTTGATTTATTCTATTAACTCCCACAGAAAAAGTTAGGACAGAATTATGGACAACAAATTAATGCTGATGATTCCCGGCCCGACGCCGGTGCCCGAAGCGGCTTTGCTGGCGATGGCAAAACACCCGATGGGCCACCGCAGCAAGGAATTTGACGCGATTTTTGCTGAATGTACCGAAAACCTCAAATGGTTGCACCAAACTAGCAGCGATGTACTGAGTTTGACCGTTTCTGGTACCGGCGCGATGGAAGCTGGGATAATTAATTTCTTGAGTGCGGGCGATCGAGTTTTAGTCGGATGCAACGGCAAATTTGGCGAACGTTGGGCCGAAGTAGCCGAAGCTTACGGTTTAAATGTCGAGATTATTAAAGCTGAATGGGGCCAACCTTTAAACCCCGAAGACTTCCGCGAAAAACTTGAAGCCGATACCGAGAAGCAAATCAAAGCTGTCATCATCACTCACTCTGAAACTTCCACGGGCGTCCTCAATGACCTCGAAACCATCAACCGCCACGTTAAAGCCCACGGTGAAGCTTTAATTATGGTGGATGCTGTCACCAGTTTAGGCGCTGCGAATGTGCCGATGGATGCTTGGGGAATCGATGTGATTGCTTCCGGTTCTCAGAAAGCTTACATGATTCCCCCTGGTTTGGGTTTTGTAGCCGTGGGCCCAAAAGCTTGGGAAGCTTACAAAACTGCGAAACTCCCCCGCTATTACTTAGATTTGGGCAAATATCGCAAAGAAGCTGCCAAAAATACGACTCCTTTTACTCCACCAGTCAATATGTTTTTTGCTCTGCAAGTTACATTGCAGATGATGAAAGCTGAAGGATTAGAAAATGTATTCGCGCGCCACAAACGCTTAATGATGACTACCCGTGCGGCTGTACAAGCTTTGGGTTTGCCCTTATTTGCTGCTGATGGTTGCGCCAGCCCTGCGATTACCTCGGTGATGCCGCCAGCCGAAGTAGATGCTCAAAAAGTGCGGACTTTGATGAGAAAGACCTTTGATATTGCTCTCGCCGACGGACAAGACCATTTGAAGGGTAAAATCTTCCGAATTGGTCATTTGGGCTTTGTGTGCGATCGCGATATTCTAGCAGCAGTTTCTTCTTTAGAAGTGGTGCTGCGAGAAATGGGTTACGAAGGCTTTACTCCCGGTGCCGGCGTTGCCGCTGCTGCGAAACTGTTAGCTGACTCTTAATCCAATAGATATCTCCAATAATTCTTGTGGAACAGGCATCTTGCCTGTTTAAAAAAGTCTTTTTGGGAGATATTCAATTTATTAAGGGGATTGCGGGTTTTGGATACTTTCTAAAATCTAAAATCCTTTTAATATGCTTGGGCTAACCAATCAAAGATTTTGTCCAATTGTTCTAACGTCACCAAACCGTACTGCCACAATACCATCGGCAGGGAATTCGGGTCTCGATCGCGTTGTCGCTGTTTGTTACCGCCAACACGTTCGGCGACATCAATTGAGGCACGAGAAATTGCTAAATCTTCTTGTAAAAATCGAATTAATCTTGTGTATGTAGCGGGTGCCATGAATTTTTCCTCTTAGTGTAGGACACCATTTTCCGATCAGAACCTGATGTTTTTGATTAGTAATAAGCCAGTTTTAAATCTGTCTTGGAACCGTGGATAGCTGTAAAAACAGTATTGGCCGAAGTTGAAAATGGCAAGTTTGTTGTTGAGTGCGACTCTAAAACCAACCTTTCCCAAAAAGTGAAAGGTTTGGGGATTTTTTCGCTATGGGATTGAAGAATGTGCGATCGACTTGCGATCGGTGAACTGAATACCTCGGCATCTATGCAGCGCGAATCTAAATAAATTCTGCTACCTACTTAAAGCTACTCGCACCGCTTCCGAGCTTAACTTCATCTGCCAAAATGCAGAATCCGCAAATCTACTTCGGCAATCTCGGTGAGATATTTCGATCGACCTCACGTATTGCTACCTAAAGTTAACTGTGCCAATTAAATTGGCTCGTAGCATCTTACTTCAGATAGGTGTAGTAGATGGAACTCGATCGCCAGAAGTTCCAGACAATTTTTTTGGGCGCTGCTAGCCCTTGAGGCTGACCATCGTCTCTCAGGATCGATCGCGAGTCGCTGACTCATCTCATACCTTGGACTAACTATTTACAGCTTTCGCGAACCTGCTCAAGTCCAGACTGACTGAGATTGACATCGTACCAAATCTTTTGGCGTTTGTGCTGCATCTTACATTAATAATTTAGCAGATTTTATCAATTTTTGTAAAGTTTATAAATTTTTGCCTAATTTTTCCTGATCCGAACTCAGCCGGATATGAAGAGGGGGATTGACCTCAGAAACCCGGTTTCTAGGAAATTTTGTGTTTATTGACGAGAAATATGGGAAGAAACCGGGTTTCTAGTCCCGATGCGTAAGCCCTGAAAATGCCATAATTGTTACTAGAAAAACTCGATCGCAATCCGATCGCCCACTTTAACACCGAGTTCAGCAGCCCGCCCGCCTCGGAGCTCGATTACTCGATCGACAGCAGTATCGGGCCCGTAGGTAGGACAAGGATCGGTAGTACAAGGAGGCGCAGAAACTTCGATCGCTGTGACTACTCCATCCCGCAGAAAAATCATATCCAGAGAAATCTTGCAATTTTTCATCCAAAAATTGACCCACCGCGCCGGTTTAAACTCAAACAGCATTCCTCTGTCATCGGCTAAAGAAGTTCTGTACATTAAACCCATAGCCTGTTGTTCGGATGTTTTAGCGACTTCGAGTTCAATTGGGCGATCGGCTATCCGAGCTCTAGCAGAAACAGGCAAAACTTGACCGGATTGTGTCTGCGTCGGAGACTGCGACACCAAAGTACCGCTAACACCAGAAGAATTCCCGACAGGTAAAGCCGGCGAACATCCCAGCAAAAATATAATTACCCCAATATTTAGGAAATTAGCGAAATAACTCATAATGATTTAAGATTTTAAATTGGTAATGGGGAATTGGTAATGGGGAATTGGTAATGGGGAATTGGTAATGGGGAATTTTTAACCACTAACCAATGACTAATGACTAATGACCAATGACCAATGACTAATGACC
>JAJAYT010000415.1 GCA_026786085.1 Microcoleus sp. CAN_BIN18
CCAAAACAGCGACTGTGGCTGACACTCGCGATTTTAACCGCAGCCGGATTAACAATAGCTTCTTATGAGAATTGGGCATAGGGCATAGGGCATAGGGCATAGGAAATTGATTAATTCATGCCTCTATCTTTTTCCTTCTCCCCTCCCCTCTCTGCGCCCTCTGCGCCCTCTGCGGTTAAAAACTCTTAATCCAAAAATCGAGGCAAATAAAAATTGACTAATCTCAAAGTGACACCAACAATTGAAGTGCAGGACTTAGTATTCGGATACCCGCAGCAAAAACCTGTGTTGCAAGGAATTTCATTAACCTTACAACCGGGAGAAAGAGTTGGTTTAATGGGTTTGACAGGGGCGGGAAAAAGCACTTTGCTCGAAAACTTAATCGGCTTAAAAATGCCACAATCCGGCGAGGTGAGAGTGCAGGGAACCAAGCTGGAACAGGCAACATTATCGCAAGTACGAAGACAAATTGGATTTTGCTTTCAAGATGCGAACGATCAGCTATTTATGCCGACTATTTTAGAGGATGTAATGTTCGGGCCGCGCAATTATGGGGTACCAGAGGGAGTTGCGCGCGATCGAGCTTTAGCCCTATTAGACGAATTCGGTTTAGTAGAATTTGCCAACCGTTCGGCCCACGAGCTTTCTGGGGGTCAAAGAAGGTTAGCAGCATTAGCCGCAATTTTAGCATTAGAGCCGGCAATTTTAATTTTAGATGAGCCGACAAGTGGACTAGATCCGTCGTGGCGCAGGCATTTGGCTAAGGTTTTGTCGCAATTGCCGATCGAGGTAATTTTGATCGCTTCCCACGATTTGAATTGGATTGGGAAAACGACTCAAAGGGCGTTAATTTTGGCTGATGGTCAGATTCGGGTGGATGAACAAACTCAAGAATTGCTGAAAGATCGATCGACTCTCGAATATTACAATTTGCCGCCCGATTGGTAATCGGTGATTTGTTTGTAGGGTGCTACAATTTCAGACCGGTGCGCATTGCGCACCCTACAATTTCAGAACGGTACGCATTGCGCACCCTACAACCTCAGACGCACAATTCTATATTGCAGGTTTGCAGTACGCACCTGACCGCTATTCCAATGGAAACGGAAAGGATAAGTAGGTAGGCGCAAATAAACCTTGCCCTGTAATAGAATGTGTATTGCTATCATAGCCTCTGAAAAGAATTTCTAAATATATGGGGTTTGAAGGGAAAAATTATGAAGGTAGCTGTATTCAGCACGAAATCCTACGATCGCACATTTCTGGAAGCAGCCAATGTCGGCGGTCAACATGACTTAGTTTTTTTTGAACCGCGTCTGAACCTGGAAACCAGCGTTTTGACTGCTGGATTTCCGGCCGTCTGCGCGTTCGTTAACGATAGTTTGGACGCAAAAACGCTACGGGCGATCGCCCAAAATGGTGTCCGCTTGTTGGCTTTGCGATCGGCCGGATTCAATCACGTCGATTTAGCAGCAGCCCGCGATTTAGATTTAACTCTTGTCCGAGTTCCCGCCTATTCTCCCTACGCCGTCGCCGAACACGCAGTCGCGATGATTTTGTCCCTCAATCGCAAAATCCACCGCGCCTACAACCGCATCCGTGAAGGGAATTTCGCCCTAGACGGCTTGTTGGGTTTTGACCTCCACGGGAAAACGGTAGGAATCGTCGGGACTGGCAGAATTGGCGCAATTACTGCCAAAATTTTGCACGGGTTCGGGTGTCGCCTGCTGGGATACGATGTTTCCCAAAACCCGGATTGCGAAGCGTTGGGGATGGAATACGTGTCGTTGCAGGAACTATTCGCCGCCTCGGATATTGTCAGCCTCCATTGTCCACTGATACCAGAAACTTATCATTTGATCGGTGCAGGGGCGATCGAGCAAATGAAGCCGGGGATAATGCTGATTAATACCAGTCGCGGTCAATTGATTAACACCAAAGCTGTTACCAAAGGGCTGAAGTCTGGTAAAATCGGCTACCTTGGCTTAGATGTTTATGAACAAGAGACCGACTTGTTTTTTGAAGATTTGTCAAATCAAGTAATTCAAGACGACGTATTTCAGCGCTTGCTGACTTTCCCCAACGTCCTGATTACCGGACATCAAGCTTTTTTTACCGAGGAAGCCTTAAAAAATATCGCCGAAAGCACGATCGCCAATATCACGGATTTTGAACAAGGGCGCACTTGTCCTAATCAAATCTACCTGGATAAATTGAAAAAATAAGTCAAAAGAGCGATCGGGCAGCGGAAACAATTGTTTAAAATCAAGTCATATCGTTATTTTTGCTGGCAATTTGGGAAGCTCTGCCTTAGTCTCATCAATTAGTCCCGGCAGCGTGAATGCTGTGCTAATTGCCGGAGAATTATACTGGTAGCAACTCAAAAGCTGCAATTTTACTTGACACCAGAGGAAGTATCAAATGACACAAGCTAACTTTTCTGACGAAACACAAACAATTACTGAAGTCGTCACAGTAGACCTGGTGACTGACCAAGCGGGGGTCATGACTACAGTGACAACCACAGAGACATCGACAGATCAGTTCCAAGATATTAAAAACCAAGTTGTGACAATTTTGTCGGAACTTCCAGCCTATCTCTCCAATTTTTTTGCTGATTATCAAAAACCCCTGATAACTGTTGGTTTAATCTTGGGAGGCGGTATTAGCATTAAGGTATTGCTGGGAGTTTTAGGTGCTCTTAATGATGTCCCTTTGGTAGCTCCAGTTTTTGAGTTGATTGGCATGGGATATACGGGTTGGTTTGTTTACCGTTATCTACTCAAGGCTTCCAACCGCCAAGAGTTGTTAACGGAAGTTGATTCTTTTAAAGAACAAGTTGTGGGCAAAAATTATTAGAGGAAGTCATTAGTCATTAGTCATCAGTCATTAGTCATTAGTCATTAATTATTAGTCATTAGTCATTAGTTATTAGTCATCAGTCATTAGTTAGTGATTATTTGTGAGGCTATACCAATAACCGATAACAAATAACCAGCAACCAATGCCCTGTTTGGCCAATGCCCTGTTTGGCCAATGCCCTGTTTGGCCAATGCCCTGTTTGCCCAATGCCCTGTTTGCCCAATGCCCAATTTTTAACGGATAGTTAGACTGTAACGACCCCGACCTGAAGCATCATAAGCATTGACAATCACGCGGTAGCGACCCGTAGCTGGCAAAGTAACGCTCAGAAGCGCATTTTTAGTCGAATCGCTC
>JAJAYT010000416.1 GCA_026786085.1 Microcoleus sp. CAN_BIN18
CCACAAGAAAATTTAGTCTTTGTGGAACAGGCATCTTGCCTGTTATTGAATGCGGGCAAGATGCCCACCCCACAAGAAAATTCACTCTTTGTGGAACAGGCATCTTGCCTGTTATTAAATGCCAAACAAAAAGGGCAGAGAATTAATTCTCTGCCCTTTTTATGCTTTAAGGTAACTTTCAAATGGTTTAAACCATTGACTTTACGCTACCTTTTTTATGGAACTGGGCAGAATCGAACTGCCGTCCAAAATGGGTATTTACCTTCCGATCGTTCACAGGTTTATCCCCTCTAATCCTTGGGGCGGGAACCATCTTTATCCTAAATGGGAGGATTTTCTAGTGATTGCTTTCCCGGCTAGACGACTAGAAGCGTTTAGCTAGGGCATCCGTTGGGGGTTGTTATGCTGCCTTTAACGGAGTTAAGCTGCATACACTCTGAACCAAGCTAGAGAAGTTTTTAGGCTACAGCTACGGCTTTGCGAGCGAAAGGAACGATGTTGTTCGCATTTACTTTTTTGTTTGAGCCGATATTAACGAGAGTGGACTCCCTCTCGACCTGCATCACGGAGCAGCTTTCGCCACCCTGTCGAAACCATTACAGCCCCTCGTGTTAGCTTTTCTATTATAGACAAGATTGTGTGTTACGTCAACTAGATTTTAGATTTTGGATTTTGGATTTTCGATTGGGATTAAAGAAACCGGGTTTTTATGGGTTTTTGGGACTTGTGACGAAGTTTTCAGGAAAAAACCCGGTTTCTGGCTACTCGTGATTAAGGATCGCGAATTAAATAATTTACACAAGTTTGTGGGATGGGCGTCCCGCCCGTCCAGAAAGGATGGGCGTCCCGCCCATCCCACAAGAAGCAGAAAAATTGTAAGTTATTAAATTTTCATTCCTAAGTCCTGTTTAATGCAAGTTGTCGTCCCAAACGCCGATGTATATTCGATCGCGCTCATTACGTTCGATCGCACCTTCCACAGAACCCTTCCTAAATGTGAACCGATTACTCCGGCGCTGTTGCACGTCTCGGAACCCTTGCATAATCTCTCTATCTGCTCCCCCCAACATTCCGTTTAATGCGGTTCGCACTACCAAATCGTCCACAGATTGAGCAAAAGAACCCTCTGTTTGGACTAGCTGGCCGGAATTGCGATCGTAAATGTAGCCCAGAGTAATCTGATTCGGTACCAAATCGTAAAGTGCAGTGCGAGTATTCGGCCAATAACCTTGGCGTTGAGTTTCAGTCGGTTCTCCCAATTCAGCGACTACCCGACTTTCTGCTGTACCAACGGCAAAACCAGGTATTCTGGGGATTTTCCGATCGCCCGTTGCGGGTTGTTCTTCGCGAGGTGAGGGTGTGGGGGTCGATCGCCCGATCGGTCTTTGTTCCTCAACAGGTTTATTCGTTGGTGCGGGTGACTCAGCTACAGGAGAAGGTGTGGGCGCAGGCGTTGGAGTTTCTAGCTGCTGTTTGGGAGTTTCTTTGGGTGTGGGAATTGGTTCGAGATTTGGAGTTTTTAGCTGCTGTTTGGGAGTTTCTTTGGGTGTGGGAATTGGATCGGGGCGATCGGGTATTTCTCGATTTGCGGGGGGAGAAGTGCGATCGTCCTGGGCTACTGGTGTGGGTTCGGCAGAAGGTCGATCGAGCAAAATCCTCGCGATCGCCACAAATCCTCCGAAAATAACGGCGATCGCCACTAACCCCAAAATCAAACCAACTTTGCTTTTTCGTCCCCCATTCGTCACGATAGCAGGCGCTGTTTGCGAATTCTCAGGGCTGGGACTGCGATTCCCCTGAATCACGGCGACAGTTGGGCCGGTACTCGCAGCAGGGGAATTCGTCAGCAGTGACAGCCATTCATCCACAGTCGCAGGTCGATTTTGAGCATCTACAGTCATCCCTCGCATCACTGCTTGGCTGACAGTGGGACTTAGCTGCGGCTGCAAATCTCGTGGTGTCGGTGAAGGCTGACTGGTGCGGAAAATTGCTGCGATCGGCACCTGTGCTGTGAGTAAAGTGTAAAGTGTCGCCGCCAGTCCGTAAACATCGGTAGCTGGCGTATATTTTCCTTGGGCGAAATACTGTTCTGGCGGCGCATAACCGTCGGACACCATATTAGTGTGACTTTGGGTTGCGCCTGCTGTAAACTCGCGGGCAATTCCAAAGTCAATCAGCACAACTTCCTGCGTATTTTGGCGCAGAATGATGTTTTGTGGTTTGATATCTCGGTGCAGCAAACCCTTTTGATGAACTGCTTTCAAAGCAGCACCAATTTGAGTGATGTAGAGAATTGCGAGATTTTCTGGAAGGGGATTGTTTGAACCGACTACATCGCCTAAATTCTGACCGGCTATGTAGTCCATTACCATGTAAGGCTGCCCGTCTTCGATGAAGAAGTCGCTGACGCGCACGATATTCGGATGGACGCAGGAGGCCAAGCGTCTGGCTTCGTCTTGAAATTTGCGATCGAACTCGGCAAATTTGGGATCGCGCCGCAGAGATTCGTTGAGGGTTTTGATGACTACAAATTGTCCTAAATAGCGGTGAGTTGCTTTGAAGGTAATCCCAAAGCCGCCTCTTCCCAATTCTTGTTCTAGGGTATATTTTCCACCCTGTAAAGTTTTGCCGATTAGCGCATCCATAGGTTCGGGCGATCGCACTTCAAATAATATGGCTGATTATGGCACGTCTGGTTAGCCTGCGTTACCAGTCTAAATGGCTATCGCAATGCTCGATCGGCGTTGCCAGTCCTTCGCGAATCGATTCCCGCATTCCCGACACTGACAGAAGATATAATGTTTCCTGCACAGATGCGGAGTCAGATTCAGATAATAACACTGCATTGCTAGTCTGTTCAAGGGCGATCGGTTGATGCGACTCACTCATGGATGCGATCGACTGCTGCAACTGTTTTTGAGCTTGATTAATTGGAATCATAATATTCCACTGGATTACAAAGGTATACCTTTTCTGGTCGGATTGGTAAACCATTTCTTGATTTCGCCAATAAATAACCATACGTCATCGTTTGATGGCTTAAGATAATCGAGTGATTCTGGATCTTCTCCCATCTTTTCAAAGACAGCGAGCAACCAAGATGGTCCATGTCCAGTTGCATCAAGATTAGGAAGCCAAGATTCTAACTCTCCTCTCCTGACAGCAAAAACTCCATACTCAGCAAGTTTATCAAATAGATTATTGGCTGCTTCTTTCTCGCCGTCAGAGAGGATCTCTACACCGCCCTCACGCTTCATATTTTTACTTGAATCATCCAACTTTTGTTTAATAGCGTTACGCAAGTTAGCCAAGGACTGATGCTCTAATTCGGGGACAAAACTACTTTCTAAGAAACCCGTCCAAACTTGTCCCCCATCTTTCAGAATGTCGATATCGACGATACCAACGGCTGGTATGCCAAGTTCCCTTAATGGTTTAATTATTGTTTTGACAGTTTGCTTGTTTTGAGCATTGATAAATAAGCAGTTGGCAATACCAAGTTCTGGCTGATACCGCAGTAGACGTTCATTAATTTCTTGATAAAAAGCACGATCGGCATCGGACTCTGTAACGACAACAAATTCGTAAGATAATGCGCTAATCACTCCTGTTGAGCGTAATAGAGGATTTCTCATCAGCCGCAGAATGTCTTTGTTGGCCAGAACCCGGGCAGTAGGAATTCCTCCACGGTAAGTCAATCTAACTATATTAACTGGCGCACCTGATTGTATGCAGCCCATGACAAAGTTTGGGCTATGCGTCGATACAAAAATCCGTTTCTCAGATTCGGAGCTAGTAAGAGCAATCTCCTTCCCTAAATTAAATGCTAAAGAAGGATGCAAAAAAGCTTCAGGTTCATCAATTAGAAGAACAGCCGGATCGCCAGCGATAATTTCTGTCACTATTCCTGTAAAAGCTTTTACACCATCACTAGCTTGTTCAATAAGAGTTGCCTTCGAGTGAAAATGCACAGCTTCCTCATGAATACCACATTCTTCTAGGTTTGTACTTGGAGGGCGAGATGATAAACGAAGCCTCAACTGTCCTAAGTTAGTAGGATCGATAACAAAGTAAGATTCAAACGCATCATAAATGATCCGTCTGACTTTTTTTCTCTTATCCTCGTCGTTAAATAAAACCATAAAACTATTATAAGCAGGTTGTTGAAGATCGCTAGCAGGCTGTTGATTGACGAGATTAATACGATTTGTGCCATCTAGAATTAACGTGTTAAATGCAAGGTAATATGGACAAAAAACTTGAAGTTGTCTGTTTGTGTTCTCAAGTGCATTGACTAGGCTTAGCTCATGTATCTGGGCTCGGCTTGTTCCATTACTAACAATAATATGCTCTGGCATTAGCTGTTCCATATGATGAGGTCGCAGACTGATTTTTTTTACCTTCTCTTTTGCTCGATCTGAAGTAAATGAATAAAATTCAATTTCACTTAAAATTACATCCATTGAATTTAGCTGACCGCTTGTACATCGGTAATGGATCTCAGAAAGAACTTTACTCTTTCCAGAGTTGTTTGGCCCTACGAATACAGTTACAGGCGTAGTATCTATTTCTGCTGGAGGTTGGTTTGGTGCTTTGCCAAATTTTAGTTTGATAGTTTTGATCATTATGTTTTGATATGCTTTAGTTATCACCAAAATTGCTGTGTTAAGTTTGACAAGGATCGCTGGGTGAAGGATGCAACCCAGTTTGTATCCAAAATCGCCTCGTTGCTCGAATTGAATCTTCCTCTGGATAGCGCAGATCATTCAGATCGAGACGGGTGCAAGTGGCTCGTCCTGTTGGTGTAACACCATGAATTACTACCCCACGCTCTACCCATACAAAATGCTCAGCCCATTGTTGACGGCGAGGATTGAAAAGAGGAACTATCTCTTGGGTTTCTGGATCTACCCCGGCCACAAAATTGTAACGTCGTTCATTGCAACGACGACAGGCTAAGGCAAGGTTGCTAATGTCATCGGAACCTTTTAAAGAGCGTGGAATAACATGATCTACAGTAAAACGATTCGCGCTTAGACGTTCTGGGGAATGACAGTATTCACATAAATAGCTCGCTCTTTCTCGAATCGCCTGTCTTGTAGAATCACCGATCGACATCTTGAGCCACCATCATTGCATTGATGTGGGTAAAGATTCGATCTAATTCCCCAATTGTGTCAAGTTCCGCTGCCTCTTCTGCTATTAGTTGGTCGGCCTTCTTTTTCTCTAACAATTGTTCCATGCGCTGTTGGAGTGATTCGCTAAATTTGAACAACTTCCAGCGATCGACTTTTTCAATGCAGATTTCATGGATTAACGAGGAGGGTTTGTTCAGGATTGAAACCATTATTGGCTCCCAGCTTGATGTTTTAGGTAGTAAGTAGATTATACCGCAATACGGTTCACTTAAAACTATTTATGCCCCGCAGATCCCCCTAAATCCCCCTTAAGAAGGGGGACTTTGAGAGCTTTCTTGTCTCCCCTTTTTTAAGGGGGGGTTAGGGGGGATCTGTCTTAAGTGAACCGTATTGGATTATATCGCAATTTCAACGTCATACCTTGTCTGAGGATCGATCGCCGAAACCGCAGTACAATACACTATTTCAAAAACGCCTTTCTCGGAACCCTAGCGAGTTGGTACGCGCCGCGACTGTCCAACAACTGATATTGATTTGGCTGCAATCCGAATTCCACAAACTTGTGTGGATATCCCAGCACCATAATAGAGGGAGAAGTGTTGTTTTTGGATTCCTCAATGTAGTTTTTCGCCCCTCGGAAAAGTCGGTAGTAAGTTACCGGATCTTGGGTATAAAAAACTAGACTTGGTTTCCAGAAACCAATCATCATCAACTCTTCCCCCGGTAGTTTTTGTTGAACGGCAATCTGTGCTAGTTGTCGCAGAGGTAATTGGCGGTTGATATCAACTAAGTTGTAGGCCGGAGTCAAACCAAAGATGATAAATGCGACTAATCCGATGAAGTTGGCAACCAAAATCCAGCGTTGCTGACGTTTCCAGAGTAAAAGTGCGATCGCCACTGCAGCAGTTATCCAAATCGCACCGCCGACAATCAGCAATCCCGACTGTTGAAGTGCTTGGGGAAAATTGGGCATCGCTGGATCGTCTCCCAGCCAGTTGTAGCAGTAGAAAATTGCTCCGGCTAGAATCAATAAAAATACAATGTTAACAATGTATGTAACTAACAGCGACTTCGGTAGAGGATTCGGTTTTTCTTCTAACTTTATTCGCCTATTTTCGGGTTCTTTCCCTGCAATAATATCACCCCATAGCAGCGTTACCAAAATCGCGGCCGCTGGCAACAAAGGTAGTACATAACTAGGCAACTTTGTCACGGCGATCGTGAAAAAGCCGAAGATGCAGCCAAACCAAAATAGGGCAAATAAACTTAATTGAGCCGATCGCGGTTGACGACGCCAATAACTGCGCTGCCAAAAACGGGTACGGGCGATCGCCACTGGCAAATAAATCGACCAAGGCGCAAAACCAAGTAGCACTACAAAAAAGTAAAAGTACCAAGGCGCGGAGTGCTTGTTGACTACTTCAGTAAAACGCTGAAAATTGTGATAGCCGAAAAAGCTGTCAATATAAGTTTGACCATTGGCTAAAGTAACCAGAATAAACCAAGGCAGGGCGATCGCCAGAATAATCAAGATTCCAGACAGCGGACGCATTTCTCGCCAAAGTTGCCGAAAATTTCCCAAATACAGCGTAAAGCTGCCAACAATCAGGGCTGGGATGACAATTCCCACAGGCCCCTTAGCCAGAATTGCTAAAGCAATTAGGACATAAAAAGTCAGATACCACTTATTAGGAAATCGCGAAGTAGAAACAGTGGAAAGTTCTGCTTGTAATCTCTGTTCTTCTAGGGTGTAACCGAGGAAAAAGGCGAGGAGTGCCGAACACATACAGGCGCTCAAGAGCATATCTGAAACGCCAGTCCGTCCCCAGGCAATAGTTTGAGGATTTAACGCAATTAAAGCAGCACCAATCCAAGGAGTAGAAAGAAAAAGCGGGAGATTGGGAGATTTAGAAAATATGCCCTGGGACTTCTTGCTTGTCTCCGTGACATCCGTCACATCCGCTACAAAATCCGCTGCCGAACTTCTATCCGCTACATCCGCTACAAAATCCGCTGCCGAACTTCCTTCTTCCTTCGATTTCGATCGCGATAGAGTATAGAATCCGAGGCAAGTAAGCCCGATCGCGCACAAGGCCGAGGGGAGCCGCACGGCCCATTCATTAACGCCCAGAGTGCGGTAAGCCACCGCCATCAGCCAATAAATCAACGGCGGCTTGTCAAACCTGGTATCACCGTTGAAATATGGCGTGATGAAATCCCCTGTCACCGTCATTTGACGGGCGGCTTCGGCAAACAGCGGTTCAGTTTCGTCAACTAAACCGATGTTGCCAAGATTCCACAAGAAACCCACCCAGGCGATCGCGCACAGCCACAACAGCGACATCAGCACAGGTGCGATCCTCTTCGTTGTAGCCCCCGTAGGGGCGGGCTTCGCTAACGGGCGATTCCTAAACTCTGACAAATTTTTAATAACTTCTTTCACCCAGACTTCCTGCGATTTTAGATGGTAAATTTTAACTCGCATAGAGAGTCTACCGAAAAATTCGGCTTCAGGAAACTCGAAGTTCGATCGCGCCCGGTTCAACTCAAATCTTGCACCACACTCAGCAATACCCAAGAAACCAGCTTTCTCAACCAAAATCTCCGCCCACAGCTAAGTAAATCCACCTAATGAAATGTCAAATAGGGCTCGCGACAAAGCTGGCTGTGTATGTCTTCTTCCGACTTCCTTCTTCCTTCTTCCTTCTTCCTTCTTCCTTCTTCCTTCTTCCTTCTTCCTTCTTCCTTCTTCCTTGTTCCTTGTTCTACTTAAGACTACAATGCTGCA
>JAJAYT010000417.1 GCA_026786085.1 Microcoleus sp. CAN_BIN18
ACTGTTGACTGTTGACTGTTGACTGTTAACCGTTAACTGTTAACCGTTAACTGACTAATAACCAATAACTAATAACCAATAACTAATAACCAATAATTAATGACCAATGACCCAAATTTCCCAATTGAAGTCCAAAGGCTCCACAAACTAACAGTTTACGGCCGCTTGTTAACTGTAATATTGCTGTGGATGAGCGTCGGCTCTTTGAGTATTTGGGGTTTGCGCGACGAAATCGCTTTGTGGTTAGAAAACTTCACTTGGGCCGCGGTGCGCTACGGTTTATATTTTCACCGCTGGCCGACTACTGGTTTGGTTTTGTGTTTGGCGATAACTTTAGTAGTCTTCCCTTGGAAAAGTCGAAATATGTTACAAGAATTGCCCTTGCGGACAAAACAGGGTTTAGAACAACAAGTGTGCCGCATTCGCCAACAGGGGCCGAGTCATCCTTTGTGGAAGTGGGTTTGCAAAGGTTCGCAATAGTAGCTTTATCCTTTAGTCGTGGATGCACTCCAACTTAAGAAACCGGGTTTTTACCGAATCTGTGCACTACCAAATATGAGGGTAAAAAAACCCGGTTTCTTGCCACTGTGTAGATCCTAATTCTTTTAAATCCATTACATTTCAATACGGTTCACTTAAGATTGTCCGAAGAGAGGAACGAAGCAATCGCAGGATATATTTTTCATAGTTTTTTACCGCCGGGCTAGTCTTAAGTAAACCGTATTGCATTACATTTCGTACACATTCCTGCTTGCCGAACTTCCTTCTCTTGTATTACGCAAAGCGAGGTAAAATCTTTGCTACAGAAGACTGTTGGAGTGGAATCTCGATCGCAAATTCTGTACCTTTTCCCGGTTCCGAAAAGCACTTCAATTCGCCACCGTGTTGGTTGACAACAATTTCATAGCTAATCGACAGTCCCAAACCTGTGCCTTTGCCGACTGGCTTAGTAGTAAAGAAAGGGTCAAACAACCGCTTCCGAACATCTTCTGTCATCCCAGCGCCATTGTCAGAAATCCTAATTATTACCTTTTTCCCCTCGATCAATTCCGTGCAAATCCGAATTGCAGAAATTGAATTTGTAGAGTTAGAAATTGAGGATTGAGTATTTGTATGCAAATCTTTTGGCTCGCCTAATTGCGATTCATTTTGGCTTTTATCATCGATATCTTCGTGTTTGTTCCACTCAATAATAGCGTAAATGGCATTAACTAAAATATTCATAAATACCTGATTTAGCTGTCCGGGATAGCACTGCACCAGTGGCAAGTCGCCGTATTCTTTGTGAATTGCGATCGCCTCTTGGCCTGGTTTCCCTTTAAGCTGGCTTTGCAAAAGCATAATCGTGTTGTTAATACCGTCGTGAATGTTGACTTGCTTCATTTGGGCTTCGTCTAATCTGCAAAAATTCCGCAACGACAAAACGATGTCGCGCACCCTTTCTGCACCTTGCTGCATGGAATTGAACACTTTCGGCAAATCTTCCAGCAAATAATCGAGTTCGATTTTTTCTGATTCTGCTGCAATTTCTGCGATGGATTCGGGACAGTGCTGTTGGTACAGGCAAACCATCCGCATTAAGCATTCAGTATACTCTTTAGCGTGGTGTACATTGCTGTAGATAAAGCCGATCGGATTATTGATTTCGTGAGCAACTCCTGCTACTAACTGCCCCAAAGAAGACATTTTCTCTGTTTGAATTAGTTGAGCTTGAGTGCGCTGAAGTTCCAGCAGGGCAAGTTCGAGCTGTTGGGCTTGATGCCTCAATTGTGCTTGCGATTCCCGCATCGCCACGGTTGCTAACTCGTGAATCTGCAACTGAGAAAGCAGCAGTTGGTGCACGTCTAAAAGTTGGTAATTGTCTGGCTCTATCTGCACTACAATTGGTTCGTGGATTAGTTCGGGCGATCGCTCCAAAGACTGCCGCACTGCTGTCATAATCGAGGTTTTGCGATCGAGAATCAACAGATCAGTTTTAGTAAAGCGGTAGAGGATGAACAAAGGCTGTTGAGAAAACAACTCCAAGCTGTAGGGACGACTCATGTGTTCAAAATAACGCCTGCGCGAAATCATCCCTGTAAACTTTCCTTCCTGAGTGATGATGATGCCGGGAAGTAAAGGGTTTGCTTGAAAAATTTTAGCAACTTCGCCACCCAGACACTCAGAATCTAGAAGAAAGTCGTACAGAGTTAATTCCTGTAGAGTCGATCGCAAACCAAGCTGCGATTTCTGGGGACTCAACCCATCAGGTTGATACACTGCTCCCTCCTTTGGTAATTGGCCGTTGTGGTTGGCTTTGCTGGAGTATTGCGTACTATTTTCACTGCATTTTCGACTCTTTTTATAGCTGGGCCATCAAGTCTAATTTGCTCAATCGAAGCCAGTGATGCCAGCAGGATTTTTTTTGCTTTAAATCGTGCTGGGATCACTGAAAACAATGTTGCAGATTAGATGGATTTAACAGCAGATGCCCCTTTGAAACCTGACTATTTACTAAATTTTATCTATCCAAGATTCTACTAATCCCAAGATAGCAGTTATAACTACCTTTAATGTTTGATGACATTAATTTGCTTTGGATCGATCGACATCTGCGATCGCGAGCCGTACATTTGCTTGTTACCCCTTGCCTAAAATTATAGGACAATCAGACAAGACTAGCGATAAATATGGAGCCGATCGCCCGCTGTGACAATTCAGGTAAAATCGGTTGCGGGGAATTGCCCAAAAAATGTCAATTGTCAGTTTTTTCGCACAAATGTCGATCGCTCTCAACACGCGGATTGTATCGCAGGTAGTCTCCGAGCCAGTGACAGCCGACTGCGAGCAATTTGTCAAGTTCGGCAGATTCTACTTTAGCAGCATCGAGACTCCAAAGCTTCACCGACGAATCTTTGCCGGCAGATGCTAAAGTTGTGCGATCGGGACTAAAACTGACACTCCACACATCGGCTTGATGCGCCCTAAAAGTTTGTAATAAAGTGCCGTCGCGCCGCCAAAGTCTCACATTACCGTCAGTGCCACCCCCTGCAACCATCCCGCCATCGCTGCTCCAATTGACGCCACCCAAACCTGTTGTAGAATCATCTAAAGTTCTGAGCAACTTGCCGTCAGTGTTCCAAAGTTTCACCTTCCAATCGTGACTCGCTGAAGCAATCATCTTACCGTCTGGCGAAAAATTGCATCCCCACACCTCATCTCCGTGTCCTAAAAGAGTTTTCTCAAGTCGAAACTGTGTTTTCCCGCTGCGTTTCCAAAGTTTGACAGTTTTATCCTGACTGGTGGAAGCCAACATATTACCATCGGGACTGAATCTGACTGATGTAACTGGTCTAGTATGCCCTGTTAAAGTGTGTAGCAAAACGCCATCAACACTCCAAATTTTAATAGTTTCATCAGAACTAGCAGTAGCAATTAGTTGAGAATCTGGGCTAAAGCTCGCGCTCCAAACTAAATCTCGGTGTCCTTGCAAAATTTGCTGCAAAGTTCCATCGCGACGCCAAATTCTGACAGTTTTGTCAAAACTTGTTGAAGCAATTAACTGACTGTCAGGACTAAAAACAACCTCAGTAATTGACTGATTGTGTCCCGGCAAATTCAAAATCAACTTGCCGTTTGGCTGAAAAATTTTCACAATAAAGTCATCACCCGCACTCACAATTAACTTACCATCCGGGCTGAAATTAGCCGTGTGTCCGTTAGGGAAACGATTTCGTTCTCGGACGGGATTTAGGGCATTTAACGTTTGGTGCAGTATATTTACCGTCTGTGCTTTGATCGTTGGGGAAACTTCAATTTCTCTGATTTTTTTCCCGGCGCTAACTGCTGCGATCAAAGCTCCTAACTGGTCGTAGCTTAGGGAAATATCGGCGGTGGAATTGAGGGCTTCGATTTGGGTAATTATCGCTTGTTTTTTTTGGTTTTGGGCGCGATCGGCAACTCGCTGCGTTTGCACTATGACGCTGGCAGAAATTGCCGAAATTGTGGCGAGTCCAAACAAACTTAATTGGACTGTTTGTTTTGCTTTTTGCTGAGCTTTTGTTAATACTAAATTTGCATTTGCTAATATCTTTGAGGCTGCTTTTTCTAGTTCTAAAGCTCTTTGAACTTCCAGATTTTCTAGTTCTTGGCTAGCTGAGAGGAATTGATAATCGCGATCGCCCAAACTTTTGTCTACTGCCCAGGCTAACGCTTCTGCGAGAGCTCTGCCTTGCAGCAAGCGGGAATTATCGGTATGGTTCGAGGCTTCCCAAGCGCCGATCGACTCCGAGTAAGGTCTGCGCTTTGCTAATTCTTGCTGTATCCATTCTTGGTTGAAAACAGAGGCATAAATTGGGTTGTAAACTCTCAATTTTCCTTGGTCTTTGACGATTAAACCTGACAGTAACAATTCCATTTTTTCGGAACTGTCTTCAGCCAAAGTCGCTAACTCATCTGCTGTTTTTTTTGTCTGGTTCGGGATAATTGTATCGGCTAAAATTTGTTGGTAAAGTCCTAGTAAACGGCCTGTGTGTTGGGGATTTCTCAGGAGGCGATCGCGAATTGTTTTGAGGTGTTCCGGTTCGTCTTGAAATTCCCAGTTTTCGAGGGCGCTAGACTGCACTAATTCGGCAATGAATAATTGATAGTTGGCTGGGCTATTGCAGTCGTTGCTGGTTTGTGCGGCTAACTTCTGAGCGGTTAATTGACAAATCTTGTGAGTGAGAAATGGCTGTCCTCCCGTCCATGCTAATATTTGTTTGAGAATTTCTCGGGAATTGTCAATTGTTTCGGCCCATCCTTGAGCTAAAGGTGTGGCTTCGGAAATATCAAATCCTTTGAGTTCAATGGCGCGGCCGATATTAAATGGGGTTCGGGTTTTGTCAGCGATTAAATCTTGAGGAGTTGCGACTCCAAATAAGGCAAAAGTCAGGCGGTTGTATTCGGGATTTTCGGCGCGTTTGTTGTAGCAGCCGCGTAGCATGGCAAAAAAGTCGTCGCTGGAGAAGTTGAGGGAGAGAATGCTGTCAATTTCGTCGATAAAAATCACGATATTGCGATCGCTCGCAGGGAGCAATACCTGTTCGATAAATTCATTTAATCTAACGACTGGCGGCAAGTGTTCGCGATCGCGCCACCAAGTCTTGACATTCATTTTAATTTTAAAGCTGTTGGCGAGAGTGGCTGTAAAGCCCGCATACCATTGCAGGGGAGTTATGTCGGCTGTGCCAATTCCTGTGATGTCAACCATCCCGCAGGCGGTGTTTTCTGCTTGCAAGTGGCGGGCTGTTTGCACCCGCAAACTCGATTTTCCCATTTGCCGCCCGGTGAGCACGTAGCAAAATTCACCTGCTTTTAATGAGTTGTAAAGTTCGCGATCGGCTGCTCTGGTGACGTAGGTAGGAGCATTCGCTGGCAAACTGCCGCCAACTTGATATTCAAATTCTGTTGCTGACAAATCGGACACGGGCAATAAAGGGGAAGCAGAAGGAAGTGATTGTATTTTACCTGACTTTTCCCGATCCTCAACTTGAATTTGAGGCTGTTGGTTTTGTTTTGATAATATTTCGATCATAATTACTTCTGTTTCCTCTTAATTTTAGGCAATTCTCATTAAAAACTCTAAGATGTTGAGTGTAGGAACTTCAGGGCGTCGGATTTTGTTTGGCGATCGCACTGAGTTAAGTTGAAATGACATTTCAGGAAAATAAGCGACGGTTTCCATGTGCGGTTTGCCGAATTAGATGTGTTAACCCTATAAACGGCAGGGCGATCGTACTTTCAGTAAAATGTCAGTATTTCCATCGGTACATCGGCTGAGTCTGAATATCTCAATGTGTGAAAGTAGCTGTAAGTTTTTGGTTGTCTGGATCGGAGGTTTTTGAAGGGTGCGGCGGTACGAGGGCTAGAAACAGACAGCTAGCCAACTAGCACAAGGGGCAAGGGGGAGTGGGGGTGGCCAGAGGTGGGGCGAGAAACCGGGTTTATACGATTTTTTTCGTTGAGTTACCAGAAATCTTCGTATAAACCCGGTTTCTGAGGTCAATAATGCCTTAATATCACCCAAAAGAATGATTTATCGACCAAAAGTTGCGTGTTATCTTTACTAAATTCTATACAAAAATACTTTTACCTCAAAGGAGAACAAAAAATGGACACACCTACAGATCGCCTACAAGAACCAGTCGGGACAAGAGAGCTCGAATCAATACCTGTATCGGAAAAAGTTGCTGCCGAAAAAGTTGCTGAGGTTAACTTTGAATCGATTCCTTTAGAAACTCCTCTCTATAGTCAGGAAAAAGTTAGCGTCGAGGAGTTAAAGATTAACGGCGATGATTTGGTTGCTAAAGTTAAGGAGTTGATTCACGAAGGGAGTATCCGCCGCCTGATTATCAAAAATGAAGAAGGACGGATCTTGGTAGAAGTTCCTCTGACGGTGGGAGTAGTCGGCGGAGTCATCAGTGCGACTTTGTTTCCTGTGATTGCAGCAGTAGGGGCGATCGGTGCATTAGTCGCTCATTTGACGATCGTCATTGAAAGAACAGATTAAAAAACTCAGTTGTCAGTAATGCTGATGTC
The DNA here is from genome assembly GCA_026786085.1 of Microcoleus sp. CAN_BIN18. Classification (GTDB taxonomy): domain Bacteria; phylum Cyanobacteriota; class Cyanobacteriia; order Cyanobacteriales; family Microcoleaceae; genus Microcoleus. The sequence goes on from JAJAYT010000417.1 coordinate 6,559, forward strand.
CGGTTAATTGCCCGCAATAAAGCTTGTTGGTAGTCAGTACGACCATACTC
>JAJAYT010000418.1 GCA_026786085.1 Microcoleus sp. CAN_BIN18
ACTGTTGACCGTTAACTGTTGACCGTTAACTGTTGACCGTTAACTGTTGACCGTTAACTGATGACTAATGACTAATGACTTTTAACCGCCGATTCCCTCCAAAGTTGCCACTAATTTGAGATTGTACTCATATTCAAAAGCAGGCTTTTTATAATCCAAACTCCACATTTCCAGAGCGCAATCGTCTCCGGGATTTAGGGGTTTGAGATGTAAATGAAACTCTCGAACTTCCGGGCGGTGTTCGCATTTAAAATCAGAAATTGCGCCAATCTGCCGCCTATCTAAAGCTACAGCCAACCGCAGAAAAGGATGCAATTTACTAACTACTTCCCGGTATTTTTTCGGAAGAATTGTAAAGTTTTCGTGTTTCTTTTTCGGAGAACTTTTGCGGTGATAGCGCGCTAAATTAGCAATTACTTCAATCTCAGTTTCAGTGTATCCCAATAAGTCACCATTGCGAATTAAATAGTAAGAATGCTTGTGGTGCGCTGAATGACTGACGTACAAACCCGAGTTGTGCAGAATCGCGGCCGCCCACAGCAACTCGCGTTCTTCGGTTCCCCAATTGTGCAAAATTCCTTGGGTTTTGTCGAACAAATTCAGCGCAAATTCTGCGGTTCTTTCGCTTTGTTCTAAGTTGACTTGATATTTTTGGGCCATGTGGTGGATGCTGCGCTGGCGGATTGAACCTTGATAGCGCAAGCGGTTTTCAATCAAACCGCGACTTAGCATCCAGTCAACTATGACGCCTTCTCTTAAAGATCGATCGCACACAGTGACAGATTCCATCCCTAATAGTGTCATCGCTTCCTGCAAAATCAAAGCACCCGCCAGAATAATTTCTGCCCGCTTGTCCGACATTCCCGGAATTGCCAACCTTTCGGCATAGGAAAGTTTGCGAAAACGATTGACTAAATCGCGCAAATCCTTTAAACTTAACTGATATCCAGCTAGCGGACTCGGAACTGTTCCCAACTTTTCGCGAGCGTTAATTGCAGCCAGAGTTTCGATGGTTCCAGCAGTGCCAATCAAGCGCAGAGTTTCGCCTGGATTAAATTGAGCGCGTAATTCGTCGATCGGTCTTTCCAGCGCAATCCGAATATAAGCTTGCAAATAGGCAAATTCCTCTTTGCTAATTGGGTCAGTTTTGACAAATTCCCCAGTCAGGCGAACCGCACCAATTTTGGTACTGGTGAGACAGAGAGGTTCTGCACTGTCTCCTAAAATTAATTCAGTAGAACCGCCCCCAATGTCAATAATTACCTGGGATTGATTGTTGAATTCCATTCCCGAAAGTACACCCAGATAAATCCTCCGTGCTTCTTCATGACCGGAAATTAAGCTAACATTTAGGTCTAAGTCATCAGCAACTCGTTTGAGAAAATCCCGCCCGTTAGAAGCTTCTCGAACCGCACTGGTAGCCACAGCGATAATTTGTTCAGTGTTGAAAGTTTTAGCAATATCTTGAAAACGGCGCAAAGTTGCGATCGCCCTTTCCATCACTTCTGACTTCAAACACCCTGTTTTCGGTTCACAATCACCCAACCGAACCGTATCTTTTTCTCTAGCAATAATCGTAAACGCAGGCAATTTCGGATCGATCCGCGCCACCACCATGTGAAACGAGTTAGTACCCATATCAATAGCGGCAATAATGCGATTTGACTCCGCAGCAGCAAGTGAATTAACCATAGGAGTTGATCGGGGTTGACAGATATTTATGATTATTTCACGAATCGAGTTAAGCATCATATTAAATCAGCAAAAATCGTGAACTGCTGAGTGGACAAGACTTTTACCTAGTTCTTCAGGTAAGTAAAGTACAAAAAAATCGGTTTGGAGTAGGGGCGGTGCCCCCGTGCCCGCCCTCCGGGTTTTTGATGTGTACTCGATCGACCTGAAATCTCCTGTATGAGGTAATTCTGCTTAAAATTTGATAAAATTTAAAGTTAAAAATCTAAAACGTAGAATTAAAATGCTTCAAGAGCCCGATCGCCCAACCGAATCCACATTACTAACCATCGTAAAGCTTTTGAGGTGGGACAAACCAGCAGGGCGACTAATTTTAATGATTCCAGCCCTCTGGGCGGTCTTTTTAGCAGCCCACGGAACGCCGCCCGCAGCATTAGTCGGTGTGATAGTGTTGGGTACCTTAGCCACAAGTGCTGCTGGATGCGTGATTAACGACTTGTGGGATCGCGATATCGATCCCGAAGTAGAAAGAACGCGATCGCGCCCCCTAGCATCCCGCGCCCTCACCGTACAAACAGCAATAGGAGTTGCCTTAATTTCCTTAGCAAGCGCGGCGATTCTGGCATTTTATCTCAATCCTTTAAGCTTCTGGCTCTGCGTTGGAGCCGTACCAGTAATTATCTGCTACCCGCTAGCAAAAAGATTTTTTCCCGTGCCGCAATTAGTATTATCAATAGCCTGGGGATTTGCAGTTTTAATTAGTTGGAGTGCAGCCGTCAATCAATTAGAAATAGCAACTTGGCTGCTGTGGGGAGCAGTCGTATTTTGGACAATGGGATTTGACACAGTTTACGCCATGAGCGACAGAGAAGATGACCTGCGTTTGGGCGTAAATTCCAGCGCGATATTTTTCGGGGATAATGCAGCTAATGCCGTGGGTTTTTTCTTTGTTGGTACGGTGGGTTTGTTAGCAGCAATGGGCATTAATCTTCACTTGCACGTTGGTTTTTGGATAGCAATTTGTGCGGCGGCGGTTTTGTGGTTTTTGCAGTACAGTCAACTGCGAAAGGATGATATTCCCACGCCTGTTTACGGTCAAATCTTTCGCCAAAATGTTTGGGTGGGGTTTGTCATATTGGCCGGGATGATTGTTGGGGAGATTTTTTAGACTCCCCCTAGGTGACTGGAGGATGATTTCTTCGCACCCGGAAATTTTGTCCTCTACTAATTTGATTGCTTTTTCTAGATTATTCTACTGGGGGGAATTGATGTGTTTAAGTTGGCGGATGGGAGTGTGCCTTCTCAGGCTGTTTTTCGGCAGATGGAAGCTTTGAGTTGGGCGATTCCTATTGATACTTTTCAGGAGTTGGTGAGTCATCTGAAGGCATAGTTATTCTCAGTCATTCACTACTGTTCGGATAGTTTTTTTACTTGGTTGACAGCATATTGCTCATCACTTGTCTTTCCTTGTTGCTTATACAAATCAGCGGCTTTTTGGTAATCTTCGATTGCACTCTGTTTGTCGTCAAGAGTAGATTTGAGATTACCCCGATTCTTGTAGGCATCAGCATAGTTGGGATTAAGTTGAATAGCCCGATCGTAATCTGCGATCGCCTCTTGGTTTTTCCCTAGGGCATATTTGGCATAAGCCCCGATTGTGGTAGGCATTAAGCTGTTCGACATTCAAACTGCATCATTGGTGGCTCAGACCCCATGCTGTAACGGGTTCAAGCAATAAATTTAAATGTCGAACAGCTTAGCAAACTTAGAATCAAGCTTAATAGCCCGATCGTAATCTGCGATCGCCTCTTGGTTTCTCCCTAGGTCAGATTTGGCATTACCCCGATTGTTGTAGGCAATAGTCAAGTTAGAATCAAGCTGAATAGCCCGATCGTAATCTGCGATCGCCTCTTGGTTTCTCCCTAGGGCATATTTGACTTCACCCCGATTGTAGTAGGCATCAGCATAGTTGGGATTAAGCTGAATAGCCCGATTGTAATCTGCGATCGCATTTTGGTTTCTCCCTAGGTCAGATTTGGCATTACCCCGATTGTTGTAGGCCTTAGCAT
>JAJAYT010000419.1 GCA_026786085.1 Microcoleus sp. CAN_BIN18
CGGTTTGGTTTCTTGGTCTTTCGTCTGAGTTGTTTCCGAAGTTATTTCTAATACAAAGTCGGGAGTAATTCCCCCTTCTTCCCAAACTTTATAATTATCCCTTTTGCGTTTGGCAACTCCCAACACCACATAAAAATCTGGGGCAACAACCGCCTGGTTGTTCCCTTCTTCATAGTAGATAAAAGAATTAGCTGACACGTAAACATCAGAACGCCCTTGAAAGTAAAGGTTGGCAGCTTCTACGCTGTAAATCATGTAATCGCGCGTGATGTCGCTTTCAGCCATCGGCTCTCCGTCGCTGCTGGGATATTCAATTTCTACTTGTGGGACTTGAGTTAAAATTGTCATTTTTCAATTTACCTCAAAGTTAATTAATTTAATTTCCGGCAAATCAGCTTTTTAAGGTTCGTAGTGAGGAATTCAGTCCTCTCTCATTTGATGAGGACTGAATTCCTCACTACAAACCTAGCTAATTTGATGCTGCGTCTTGGACTTTTCGGCTAATCTGAGTATTTACAGATACATCCGATTTAAACTTTATTAATCTCTCTTTCTAAAATAATCATTTCCGAACCAACAACCGGACTTCTAGCTATTAACTTTCCTTCCAAATTGGCAATTTGTAACTTGCTGAAATCGAGGGAATTAGCCTCTTTCCACATTTGACTTGCTAGCTGATTTTGCTCTATTTCGCTGAGTTTGTACCAATCTTCAGCGACTTGGACACTCAAAAGCCCGATCGAGAAATCAGCTTGCACAGACTTAACTAAACCGCCGCCAAGTCGATCGGTAATTTCAGCAACCTGATTTTGAATCGCAGCAATCAAAGACTGTTCCGGCGTTAGTGGTGGCGGGATAATTTCTATCGGTTGCAGTTTTTCTGGTGCTACTAAATCGGGCAATTTGCTTTTGAATTTAGCTGATGTTGGCTGAGAATTTGCGATCGCCTCTGGTGATTGCGCTGTTCCCGCCAAAAAATCGCCAAAGGTAGGCGGCGACTGCGGCGCTGCTGGAATAGGCGCTTTTGCTAGTTGATCCGGCGGTTTTGCCGAGAAACTGTTGAAAGTTAAACCGATCGCAACGATGAGAATTGCTGCTAAGGAGGCGTTTAAAATTGGATCTGACAGCTTGGCGTTGACAAATGGCGGTAGCAGATCCCGCACTAACCGCACAATACTTTGCCAAAGTACACTGAGTTTCTTTAAAAAACTGTCGCCTGCGGGTTTTGATACAGACTTTTTACGATCGGATTTTACCGCAACTTTTGGCGGGGGAACGCTGTTAACTTCCGCTTTAACTTCCGCAGCAACAGCCGCCGTCGGAGTTGTTGCGGAGTCAGCAGCGGTAGGCGCGATCGGCTTTTGCTGCTGCAACGGGGGTTCTGCTGCTACATTTTTCCCCTTTTTTCCCAAATTCCGAATTGAGAAAATCAAACCTTTGATTCCCTGATTTTTGGGAACAGCGCTGCTGGTATTTTGAGTTTTGCGGAGAGTCTGGGCAGACTTTGTAGGCGAGTCAACCTCCGGTTTCGGAGATTGAGACGGTTCTGGAGTTGGTTGGTTTAGTTGTTCTTCTGACATTTTTTAGGCCTTGGCGCGTTACAAATATATCTAAAACCGATAAATTTAAGTTGAGCGATCTCAGTCTTAATTTATCATTTCATTAGTTCTAACTGAATCAAAATGAGCATCAAACGCCGTTACTTTCTAATTTTAAGCAGTCTCAGCGGCTTAGGTTTGGCCGGAGTCTCGAAAATGTTTCAGCTTCGGACTTCCTGGGGTACAGACGCCATTGCTGCTGTGCCTTCTAACGTTGAGGGCCAAAGGGCGATCGTCCCAATGCCGACCTCACCGCCTATTTTACGCTTTATTTCGGTAGCCGACACCGGCACCGGGGCCCAAGGTCAGTATGCTGTGGCTGAGGCGATGGCGCAATATCACCGGGAAAACCCTTTTAATATTACTGTTCTCGCCGGCGACAATATCTACAATAACGGCGAAATCGAAAAAATTAATGCTGTTTTCGAGAAGCCTTATCAGCAGTTATTGCAGCAAGGTGTAAAATTTTATGCTTGTCTGGGAAATCACGACATCCGCACTGCTAACGGCGACCCGCAAGTTAAATATGCGGGTTTTAATATGCAAGGTCGCTACTATACTTTTCGGCGCGAGTCGGTACAGTTTTTTGCCTTAGATACCAATCACAATGCGGATTGGAAAAATCAGCTTGTTTGGCTGGAAAAAGAGTTGAGTCAGAGCACTGCACCTTGGAAAGTTGTATTCGGCCACCACCAGATTTATTCCTCTGGCGTGTACGGATTGAATCAACCTTTTATTAAAACTTTGACGCCTTTGTTTCAAAAGTACGGGGTGCAGCTTTATATCAACGGACACGAGCACAGTTACGAGCGTACTCGCTCGATTAACGGTACGACTTATTTAATTTGCGGTGCTGGTGCGGGCACTCGTCCGGTGGGGCGTTCTGAGTGGACGGAGTATTCTGCGACGCGCCTGAGTTTTGCGACGTTTGATGTCTATGAAGACCGGATGTTTGTTAGTGCGATCGGTACTGACAAGCGGGTTTTTGACCGGGGAGTGATTGAAGTGCGATCGGCTTAATTCAGATTATATTTAGGAGCAAACAAAATGAATAGTGGTTCGAGAGCCAATAAAACTGGTTTTGTTTTAGAAACAACTGTAGAAGGCACTTTGAAAGGTCACGGATATCTCGAAATATGTCCCCAGTTGCCAAAAAAACGCAAGCGAGATTGGCTCTTAATCTCTACTGAAAATCCCAAGCGATATGCTAAACAGGTTTATATCGGCTCTAGCATTTATGAAACTGAAATAAATGTCGATTTTTATATTGTTGCTTCCGGTTCGTTTCCTCTGGGTCTAATTGTTGAGTGCAAGTGGCAAGAAGACAAAGGTTCAGTTGATGAGAAGTATCCTTACCTCAATTTAAATATTCAAAATTGCTACCGAGTTCCAACTATTGTCATAGTCGGCGGTGACGGTATGAGGCAGGGTTCGATCGACTGGTTTAAAAAACAAATTCCCGAAAATCCAAATTTGTTGGCAGTTCACAAACTCGAAGCTTTTATTACTTGGGCTAACAAACATTTGTAATAAAAACGATTTCGACCGTTTCATCCCTGACGTATGGGGACGAGAAATCCGGTTTCTACGAGGAGATTAATTTTATATGATTGAATTAAAAAAAATCGCCTTTTTTTTCGGCTTAAAAGCTTGACTTTGACGATTTTTTGAAGTATTATTAGATAATGGGAGTGGTGACAAAATTAAAATTTAACTCACCACTCCCATTATCTAAATAATACCCCGAAAGTCTAGAAAAATCAATAGGTAATAGTTCCTTTTTTTTGCCAATTTTTTGACCCAGTTTCTATATTTTTTTGAGTAACTAGAAATATCATCGAAGAAACGAGGTTTCGGAGGTCACAAAAGAGAGTGTTTACGCATGAGGGCTAGAAATCCGGTTTCTTCCAGTATTGCGTTTGGTAACGATAAATATACGAAGAAACCGGGTTGATGAGGTCACGGGTTGCTCGTACAAAATATGTCTAGGTAGAGACTTTGCAAAGAGTGTTTATTTAAACTGAACATATTAATAATTCCTTGACTTTGCCACGTTTGGAACTCTTAGAGTTAATTCCCCTAGACGCTGATATTTCAATTAGTTGAGGGAGAGGAATTCTTTTAAAAGCTTGACTATCGCTGTAGAGTTCTTTGATGAAATCGCAGTTAGAATTAGATAGCATAACTTTGACGCCCCGCTGGGCAAGTTCTACAAAAATATCTCTGAGTTTAATCTGTTCGGATTCTTTGAAATTATCGCGGCTGTAGGCTGTGAAGTTACTTGTGGCACTGATTGGATAGTAAGGTGGATCAAAATAAACAAAGTCTTCGCTGCTTGTAGCAAAATTCAAAATTTCATCGAATTTTCTGACTTCAATTTGAGCGGGCGCGAGTAAAGATGAGACCGATCGCAATAAATCTACTTGACAAATGTTAGGATTTTTGTATCTGCCCATCGGAACATTAAATTGACCTTTGGAGTTTTCTCTGTAGAGGCCGTTGTAACAAGTTTTATTTAGGTAAATCAGGCGCGCTGCTTTTTCTATGTCTGTGTTGTAGGAGCGCGATCGCACCGAGTAATAATACTCTTTATTGTCCTTGCTGTGTTCAGAGGCGTGCTCGAATAAAAGCTCAATTAGCTCCTCAACTTGATCCCTGACACAGCAATAGGCATTAATCAACTCAGGATTAATATCTGTTAAAACAGCTTGCAAAGAAGGGTGCTGCTGTGCTAAGTAAAAAAATACAGCTCCGCCGCCCAAAAAAGGCTCGTAGTAAGTTGTGAACTTTTCAGGAAAATAAGGTTGATATTGTCCAATCAACCTAGTTTTGCCTCCCACCCATTTCAGAAACGGACGCGGCAAGACGATAGAAGGTGCGGAAGCAGACATTTATCTAGAAATAACAGCCCTATCATATTTATCACAGAACTCAATATAAATACTTCAGAAGTTGTGACCGGAGGTTACGTGGCATTAAATAGACAGCGCCCGATCGCACGACCAAAAGTTTTCGTTAGAATTATAAATGTCAGCCTCGCCGGTCAAAATGCCCGATCGCCCGATCGACAGACTTAGCTACGGCTGTGCCAAAATTGTCTAACTCGCTCACAAGTGTTACCAGTCAAAGATCGAGCTGTAACACTTTACCCCACCTGTGCTCATGCAAGACTTCATTAATAACGTCTCTCGTTACCCCCGTTTTTTCATTACCATCTGTCTGGGAATTTTCTTTTTCCTGTTCGAGCGACTCAAGCCCCTGCTCGATCGACCGGCAACTGCGATCGCCCTGATTACTTCGATTGTAGCGACTTTTGTCTTCCTAACTTTTACACTGCGTGCCATGTTAGGGCTGAGTGCGGTTTGAAGGCAAAGTTTTCGCCTAAAAAAGCGAATTTTCTCAGACAAGCTAGAGGATAGAAGCTATACAGGTCAAAGGGTTGAGGAAGTTGGAAATTTTTAATTTCCGTTGAAATATCAACTCCCGAAGTAACTGACAACTCTTGGCTGAGATGGCATACTTGGCAATAGTCGCTGAGATAGATTGGAATAGAAACTGAGTAAGCGGCGTTTCGTCAGCGCTCCTCAACCTTGGCGCAGACAAACATAACCGCAGTGCAAGACAAGCGTTTCCGACTATCAACCAACACAACTGGGGAAATACTGCACCTCTGTTTCCCCCATTCCCAGTTAATCATTAGGAAGCGTCAAACCCCGCCCCGCTTTCCTCTCGCGTTAACCTGACGGTATTACGAGAGTTTCCAGCGGATAACACAGATGAAATTTGAACATATCTATCAATTTTTTCAAGACCCCCCTCCTGTTTATCTAAACAAGGAGCTAGCAGTGTGCTACATTCTCTCCGTGTTGTTGCGCGGAGATTCCTACGGGACAGAACTCATCGGACAACTAGAGAGGGAATTTCCCATCTACCGACTTTCTGATACCGTCCTCTACAGCGCTCTGAAATTTCTGGAAGATGAAGCCGTCATCACCGGTTACTGGAAAAAAGTAGAAGGACGCGGCCGTCCCCGCCGGATGTATCAAATCCTGCCGGAGTGGCGGCACCAAGCTCAAGACCTAGCTCGTCTCTGGCACGATTATATCAGTCAGGGAAACGGCGTGTCAGGGCGTCGGCCCCGCGCCTTAGAAACTGGTCACACGGGTTAGCTAGTGTTGGAATCGGATGCCTAAACCCTTGAGATGTTGGCGCTACTTACTAAGCGATTTGCCTTTGTTGCCTTCGCTTGTACGACGACGATCGCCACACAGCAATTAGAGCAGCTACATTAGGTCAGGACTTACGCATTGTCACTTAAGAATTTAGGGATGATGGGGAGATATGGGATTTTGGTGGTGATGGGGAGAAAAATGTGTTGCAGAAGCAGCTTTCTGCGAATTTGGTTGAAAAAGTGCCTGCGTAAGTCCTCGATCGCTTTCGTCTGTAAATTTATGTAAAGTAATAGTAGAGAATTTCAATTACACAAACTTCTACCGATGGATACTACTGTTCTTTCTTCCACGTTTGTAATCACGCTGCTGATGGCTGTAGGCTTGTTTTTCTTCATCAAGGCCTCAGTCAAAGCTCGCATCGAACAAATCAAGCTGGCTTCTGAAAGTGCCCAAGAGTCACTGTTAACCCAGCTACAAGAGTATTTTGCTTCTAGGGCTTACCGAGTTGTAGCCGTCGATGCTCCCAACTATAAAGTCACTTTTGAAGGTTTTGTGCGGCCTAGTTGGTTTTTAGCTATTTTTCTCACCATGCTGAGTGTAGGTGGCACTCTATGCTTGGGACTGGTTTTGGGAATGCTAGTTCCTTCTTCAGGTCAAATTTTCCTAGGCTTGGTACTGCTGTCGCCGCTGGCGGGCGTATTTTACTGGAAAAAAGCTGGACGCTCTGAGCAAGTCTCCCTCAAACTCGAATCAGTTGCTGAGTCGGGAAGCCCAACCAAGAGCTTTGTTACTGTCAGAGCTCACCGCGATGAACTAGAAGCTATGCAACAAGCTTTAGATTTGAAACCGCTAGAAGATTAAAATTTTGTTTGGTGCGGAACGTTTTTTGATATGCTAGATGCCGTGATTCGACTTCGAGCCGACAAACGGATTACTGCTTGCAGCTCTCTCGTTGGCCCAAAAGTTCGATCGACTGGCACAGTCAAACGATTTGAGATTTGAGGTTTGAGATTTATTC
>JAJAYT010000420.1 GCA_026786085.1 Microcoleus sp. CAN_BIN18
ATAACAAAGGTGCGATCGCCGATTTCACCGAAGTTTTACGAATTAATCCTAACTCGTTCCAAGCCTACGTCAATCGGGGGAATGCTCGCGATGACTCAGGAGACAGCCAGGGCGCACTCGCCGATTATAACGAGGCTGTGCGAATCAATCCTAACGATTCAAAAGCGTACTACAACCGGGGGGTTACTCGCTCTCGTGTAGGAGACAACGAAAGTGCGATCGCCGATTTCAACGAAGCTTTGCGAATTAATCCTAACTATGCCTTAGCCTACGCCAACCGAGGGAATATCCGCGCTAAATTAGGAGACAAGGAGGCGGCAATTCAAGACTTTCAAAAAGCAGCCGACTTATTTCAGAAACAAGGAGATCAAGATAGCTATCAAAAAGCCATTGACACTCTGAAAAGACTTCAATAAATTGTCATAAATTCTCTTTTTTATTCGCAGGTAAAATCAATGAAATTTTTTGACAAACTTTCAATCGGTTTAATTAGTGCTGTTGCAATAAGTGCGATCGCCCAATCAGCCCCAGTTTTCGCCATATCCGCTCAAATTCCCAGTGCGTCTATGGTGGCTGAGACGAAAGCTGAGGATTTATTTAATCAAGGTGAGCAAAAATATCAAAAAGGAGATTATCAAGGCGCTATCGCCGCTTACACTCAAGCAATTGCCCTCAATCCTAATTATACCGAAGCCTACGACGGTCGAGGAAAGGCCCGTTATCGTTTGGGAGATCATAAGGGTGCCATAACGGATTTCAACGAAGCTTTGCGAATTAATCCTAATTATATAGCAGCCTATACCAACCGAGGGAATGCTCGCGATGACTCAGGAGACAGTCAGGGTGCACTCGCCGATTACAGCACAGCTTTGCGACTCAATCCGAATGATGCTGGAGCCTACTACAACCGGGGAGTTACTCGTTCTCGTTTAGCAGACAAGAAGGGTGCTGTAGCCGATTACAACGAAGCTGTGCGAATTAATCCTAACTATGCTTCTGCATACAGCAACCGGGGAATAGTGCGCTCTCAATTAGGAGACAACAAGGGTGCTATAGCCGATTTCGACGCAGCTTTGCGGATTAATCCTAACTTATTCCAAGCCTACGGCAACCGGGGACTTTCCCGCTTGACTTTAGGAGATAAGGAAGGTGCACTGGCTGATTTTAACCAAGTTTTACGAATTAATCCTAACGATGCTTTTGCGTACTACAACCGGGGAAATATCCGTTATATTTCAGGAGACAACAAAGGCGCACTCGCCGATTTCAACGAAGTTTTGCGAATCAATCCTAACAATGCCGCAGCCTACATCAGTCGAGGGAATGCTCGCGATGATTTAGGAGATAGTCAAGGTGCTGTAGCTGATTACGATCGAGCTTTGCAAATTAATCCTAAGTATGCCTCTGCTTATTTAAACCGGGGCGTTACTCGCGCTCGTTTAGGAGACAAGCCAGGTGCCATAGCCGATTACAACGCAGCTTTACAAATCGAGCCTAATTTAGCTGGTGCTTACTTAAGCCGAGGGCTGGTGCGCGCTGAATTAGGAGAAAAGTCCGGGGCGATGCAAGACTTTCAGAAAGCGGCAGACTTATTTCAGAAACAAGGAGATCAAAGTAACTATCAAAAAGCCGTTGACAGTCTTAAGAAACTTCAATAAACTGCAATAGAAATCTCCAATAATTATTGTGATATAGGCAGGAAAGCTTGTTAAAAACTGGCTTTTCTGGAGATGCCTAATAACTTCCCAAAGGTCGATCGCATTACTATGCGAAAAAATACAATACTCAGATACCGGACTTGTTGAAAAAGTTGGTATCTCACACAAGAGAAGCCACTCGCACCAACATCCTCAAAAGGTAGAGGTCGCCCTCATCTGTCAACTGTCAACTGTCAACTGTCAACTGAATGAACCGATCGTCTTAAAGTTTATACCGCCGACTGTGCGAGCAAGTATTTAGCCCGATCGACCTCATGCCCACTTCCTTCTACAATTAGCAAAACACTACCCTGAGAAATCTGCCGCTGATAAGCTTTCGCTTGTTCTGAAGTCAATCCCAATCCAATTAAAGCCCCCATCAATCCCCCCGCAGCCGTACAAATTCCGCCACTCAACAGCGTAAAGCCGATCGCCCCAGACACCAATACTTGACCCACACCGGGAAGCGCCACGAGTCCCATTCCCAAGATCAGCCCAGTCGCACCCCCAAGCAAATTACCCAATAACATTCCTTTTTTTAGCCCTGTTGCAGTACCTGCGATCGCTCCAAACGAGTCCGAGGGAAGATTTAAAGAATTTTGCCCTTTCTGAGAGCCTTGCCCCAGCAAGAACACCTGGGCTAGTGGAAAGCCTGAAAACACGAGACAATCGAGGGCTTCTCCTGCCTCTTCACGGCTAGAAAACGTTCCGATCACTTGTCGCTGTTGGGTCAAAATCGTATTAAACATGGCTTGTTTTTGATAATTTAATTATTTTCTGTATTTTTAACTACTATTTTACCTATTCTTTTTAGAAAGCAAGTATGAAAAAATCTGATTGTCAACAAAAATTGACAAAAAAACGTCCGCAGGTTGAAGTTACTAGCGGAGAGCGCCAGGGCAATTCATGAATTGCCCCTACCGAATGGTTTCCAACTAATCCGATTTAAATCCATCGTCCGGGTTCAATGTAGGGGCAATTCATGAATTGCCCTTCTTCAGAGGTGAGGGGTGAAGCCCTTTCTTGATTCGCCAACAGTCTCTTGAAACCGCCGAGTCCTCTTAGTCTGCCTCCGCAGACTTCCTATGACAAGAAGCGGTTTCAACCGCCCAATCATATACTTCTAGCCACAGGAAGGTGCGGCTCCCGCACCCTACTAAATTAGGTTCAACTAATGTCTAGTCTATTTTAAATATTTCTCAGTCCCCCACCTGCGATCGCAGTCAAAATCGCTACGCCAAAGGCCAGCCGATACCACACAAAAATCCACGTATTTTGAGTTTGCAGGAATTTCATCAGCCACGCGATCGACAAATAAGAAAATACAAACGCCGAAATCGTTCCAACTATCAAAGCTACGACTCCAGCTTCGCCTAACCCTTCACCCAAAGCACCCTTCAATTCGACTAAACCAGCCAGAGTAATTGCCGGAATTCCTAACAAGAAAGAAAACCTCGCCGCTGCTCCTCTTTCCAATCCCAGGAACAATCCTGCTGTTAGGGTAGAACCCGATCGCGAACACCCCGGAATTAACGCCATTGCTTGAGCTAATCCCATCAAAATGCCGTCTTGGACAGTTAACTTTTCATAGGTGCGATCGCGCTTGCCAGTTTTTTCGGCTACTGCTAACAACAGCGACATGACGATGGAAGCAGTTGCGATCGCCCCCAAACTCCGCAGCGGCGATTCGTTGAATTTTGGAACGAATATCTTGATTAACAGTCCAAAAAAGACAATCGGTAATGTTCCCAAACCAATTCCCAGCGCCATCCGAAACTCTTGGGAATCGTAGTCAGAGCGTCTAATAGCTTTGAATGCACCAATCGTTATAGTTGTCAAGTCTTTCCAGAAATATAACAACACTGCGACAATACTGCCGAGTTGAATTATGGCAGTATAAGCAACACCGCGATCGGGCCAACCGAGGGCAAGTGGCACCACTTTCAAATGAGCACTGCTGCTAATGGGCAAAAATTCTGTTAATCCTTGGACAATGCCTAAAACAATCGCCTGCAAGATATCATTTGGAGCAGCCCCGGAAGCATCAGCAGCGGGCGTTTGGGCAAGTACGTCAAGCAAAGCAATCATTTATTGTCAGTTCCGAGTTGTCAGTTCCTATTCGATCTGAATATTAGTGCCGATCGCAACTAAAAGCATATTAAAATAGGTAGTCATAGACCAATTTAACCTACTCACCAGCATTTGCTGACATTTGCTGATAAGATTAATCGTGTTTTGCACGCTTTTTCGCCACTTTACAGCAACTGCCGATAACTTATGATATTTTCCAACTACCAAAATTTAATTGCGACTGCTGATTCTGGCAAACACTTGTGGCGGCGAATCTTGTCTGCTAGTCTTTTAACTGTGGCGATCGCACTTAGCTTCATCCTGTTCATCGGCACACCGCCAGCCTACGCAAGTCTCACGGACGATCGCTTTGACGGTACAATCTATGCCCTCTACGCCGGCAACGGTTCCCTAGTTCCTCCCAAAGTCAAACTCACAGATTCTTTCAAACGCAAAAAACCGGCATTGCTAGTGTTTTATACAGACGATAGCAGCGACTGCAAACAATTTGCGATCGTTGTCTCTAACCTCCAAGAATATTACGGCCGCGAAGCCGATTTTATGCCTATATTTATCGATTCCCTGCCTTCGGAACCTTCACCAAAACTAACTGAACCAAGCCATTATTACAAAGGTTTTGTACCTCAAACTGTGCTACTTGACCAATCAGGAGAAGTGGTTTATGATGCTAAAGGTCAAGTGCCTTTTGAAGAAGTAGACGAGGCCTTTCGGAAAGTATTTGACTTGCTACCAAGAGAAAACTCAATCCCGCTTAAACGCCGTGTCGTGAACGAACTTAATATCGAATTGTCGAAGTAGTCAGTAGTCGGTTGTTAGTTGTCATTGGTAATTTGTTAGCTGTTGTTAACAATAATAACAAATTACCAATTAGATCGAGTTCGATCGAACTGTTACGTTTTAGGTCGATCGGGTGATCGGAAATAATTGATTTGGTTAATGTGCGATCGAAAAAACCGTGGTGCGTCAACGCCACGTTGTCAACAATAAGTTTGCTGAGTTCGATCGCAAGTTTCATGTAGTTTCGGCGTTTCAAGCCCTAGACCGGAAAATAGGTATTTTCCGGCCAAACGCAATCCCGAATTCTATCCCATACGAGTTTGTTTCAATCCCTAATAGGGTTTTAGGTATTTTCCGGCTTCTAACGCCTGCAGAGGTTGCAGTGGGTAGAGATGTTTCAATCCCTAATAGGGTTTTAGGTATTTTCCGGCTCGAATCGTTACCTACGCACAAGAAATAGAATCTGGGGTTTCAATCC
>JAJAYT010000421.1 GCA_026786085.1 Microcoleus sp. CAN_BIN18
CAGTTGACAGTGGACGGTTGACAGTTGACAGTTGACAGTTGACAGTTGACAGTTGACAGTTGACAGATTAAGCATCGGTGCGTCGAAACCCGGTTTCTACGAGTTTTGCCAACACAAACGAGAAATCACGAAAGAAACCGGGTTTCTGAGGTCGCAAGTGCGATCGCGATTTCGCGAACTACAGTTATCAGTTTTTTTGATTAACAACTAACAACTAACAACTAACAACTAACAACTAACAACTAACAACTAACAACTAACAACTAACTTTTGATCTGGGAAACTAGAGAACGAGCTAAACTCACGGCCTGGCAGAGAAGTTCTGGGACGGCTTCGAGCTGAGTCAACCGAGGTGTTTGAGCTTCGGCTGCGCTGCAAGCGGCTGCTACCGGAACGGCATAAGCTCGATCGGTCTGCATTGTTTCTAATTGTTCTAAAATTGGTGACAGCAAAACCCTGGCATAGCTGCCGTAAGCTATACCTGCAATGTGTGGGGTATCAGGAATTGACAAATTTTTCCGATGCTCCCTCATCAGTCCAGAGGCTCTGAGTTTGCTGACAGTATGAGCATTAGTGCCGCCTGCAAGTTGCACGTATCCGGGTAAGCCGGCCGCCAAAACTTTTTGACCGAGTTTGACAGCGGCTCTAGTAGTTCCTGTTCCGATATCTCCACTCATTGGCCGACCGTCGGTTTGCCAAATTAGGGGACAAGGAAGGGGGGAAATTATTTGATAGAGTGTCCGCAAATAGTCAATCAAACCGTCTCCATCGGGGCAACTAATTGCGATTACTTTGAGTTTGCCAACCCAGGGAATTATGCTCGACCAAAGTCGTGCAAAATCTGCCTCTCTGCCTACTTGCGTGTGTATTTCTAGGGCATCCGCACCAGATTCTAAGATTAAAGGTGCGATCGCGCCTGGAGCAGACACGTAAGAACGAGTGTAAATTAATTGGCTCGGACAAACCGGCAGACAGCGACCGCAGCCATAGCACTGCTCGTCTATCACCCCGGAAAAACCACTACCAGCACCCGGAAAAACTATTGCTTCGGCTGGACATATTTTTTCGCAGGGCCGCCAGCAGTCCACCGGACACTCGGCTGGGTTGAATTCGGCTTTGCGAAAATGCGGGTCTTCTCCATCGTTTAAACTCACCATCAGCAGCGGCAACCCTTCGCCGCCAAACCTGCGGTTTTGAGTTCTTAGCTGTAATTCGCTGGCAACTTGTAGGGCTTCTTTCGCTGCTGCGACGGCGGCGGGATCTGCCGCGACATCAATACAGTCAGCACCTGCTAAGGTGTAAGCCAATGTGAGATTCCGAACTGCCGGCAGGTGTTGAAAGCTGGCCCCACAGATCAGCTTGAACCAATGGCCGCCTCTTAATGAGTTTAGTGGATGGTAATGTTCTGTCACCCTTATATGCTAATCCTTTCAGCTAAAAATTACTATGTGCAAATTTTTACTTAATTTTAAAATTTCGGCGGTCTTGGCCCAGAAACGCTACTGATAGCAGTTGCTCTGGGGCTGTTGGCTCTATATGTAGAGGAGCGGGCTTAATTTTTTTCCTAAATTTCATTTTGTGAAAGTGGCTGCTCAAGGGCTTTTTGGAGAGCGGGCGATTTATTTTATTTAAATGCAGACCTTCTAAAATAGCATATTTGGACGGTTTTAGCAAGTAGAAGGTAGGTGATAATTTTTTTGTAGTTGCCGTCGAGTAGCTCAAGACCAACCGCAGATGAATATTGTCCTCCCTGACCGGAAACTTGGGTACAAGCCCCTTCTTCAGTGGCCGGCTTTAATTATATTTCTTGAAAAAGCATCTGGACGTTTGCTCACAGCTATGATATAATTAGACAGGAGGATAGAGCAAATGTTTCATTTAACCTACGAATTTAAACTTAAACCAACAACGGGACAGATAGCAATCTTTGAGGATTGGCTAGAGCAATGCCGTCGCGTGTATAACTACGCATTGGCAGAGCGCAAGCATTGGTTTCAGTCTCGTAGTTGTCAAATTAACGCTTGCTCTATCCGGTCTGAATTTATCATTTCAGCCGAAACGAAGCGACCAACTTATGCGAGCCAATGCAAAAGCTTAACTACAGCTAGAGCAAATATACCTGCTTTGTCTGCTGTTCAAGTACACGTCCTACAGCAGACATTAAAAAGACTTGAAAAAGCTTTCGTAAGTATGTGGGAGCAAAAACATGGTTTTCCCCGCTTCAAAAAAGCCGGGAATATGCGCTCGTTTGTGTTCCCACAATTGGGGGTTGACCCCGTTCAGAATCAAGCGGTGAAGCTCCCTAAAATTGGTTTAGTCAAGTTTCACTCCTCTCGGTCTATCCCTGATGGCGCAACGATTAAGCAAGCAAGGGTAGTTCGTAGGGTTAGCGGTTGGTACGTGATGTTAACCCTACAATGGGACGTTTCAGTACCTGATATAATGCCTCACGGTGAAGGTATCGGGATTGACGTTGGACTAACTAATTTCATAGCAACTTCTAACGGTCTTTTAGTCAAACGCCAAAGATTTTTTAAACACGCAGAACGCAAGCTTAAATTGCTGCAACAACGTGTCAGTCGGAAAAAACTAGGCTCAAATAATTGGCGTAAAGCTCAGAAAAAAGTTGCACAATTGCATGAGTACGTTGCTAACTGTAGGAAAGACTGGCATCGCAAATTATCTCATCAAATTTGTAAAGATGTGGGGATGATTTTCGTTGAGGATCTGAATCTAATTGGGCTGTCTAGGGCGATGCTAGGGAAACATTGCCTAGACGCATCTTGGGGGCAATTCTTTGCGGTTCTAGAGCAGACTTGTTTGAAATATGGCGTGTACTTCCAGAAGGTAAGCGCTCGTAAAACAAGTCAGACTTGCCCTAACTGCCTAACGGAAACTGGTAAAAAAGAGCTGTCAGAACGTACTCATTCATGCTCGAATTGCGGCTACACGACGGACAGAGATGTTGCAGCCGCTCAAGTAGTTCTCCAAAGGGGACTTGCAGCCGTAGGGCATACGGTCAAGATGCTTTCTGAGGGTAAATTCATTGGAATCCCTACGAAGAAAGAATCCCCGCGTCTTTAGACCGGGGAGTATCAATAGAACTAAATTCATCTGCGTTAATCTGCGATTTAACTAGCTAGAATGCTTGCTGAGCCGCTTGTAAGCCGTAGCCAAAGCATGACTATCTCCCACATTTCCCGGAAACAAAACCACAGGTAAATTGGGAAACAGAGGATGATCAGGCTCAGTTTTTACCACTGAACAACCTGCGATAATTTGACCAATTTGTCTGACACTTTTCAGCGACAAAGCGGTACTCAAAACATCATTGGAAGTAATGCCACCCTTACTAATTAAAAATCCGATATCCGCAGGCATTCCCCGCACGATATCCATCAATAAAGCAGAAACAGCAGCCCCAAATTTCAACCGGAGTTCTACATTATCAAATTGTAGTTCCTGGCGGCTGGTATAGATTACAGGCGTCTTGCCATCGGCATGAGCAGTTCGGACTTTTTCGAGAATTTCATCGAGTATTTGGGTGCGATACTCCGGTGAATCTTCTAGCAAGTGAGATACATCTATTTCAATGCTAACTGTATTGGGTTCTTCTAACAAGCGTTCCAATTGATCTGTCGTTTTTTTAACGTGGGAACCAACTATTACTGCACCAGGTTTGCCGTCTCTCACGTATTGTGCCATTTCGTCGGCTGCTACTGGCTGCGGGCCGAGGTGAGCTAAGGAAGTTAAAATACTCGCCCCACTGCGGAATAAAAACTTTTTGCCGTGACTGACTGCATTGAGAATGTGTTTGGCAAATGAGTCTAAATCGCCTTGACTTTCGCCGTCAACAACTGCACATTGGTTGTCTGTCATTTCCATCAGCCGATCTAAACTTCCGTAGCGGATGTCTGCGAGTAATATACGATCGACATTATCAGCGTGGATACGACCTTTGGTTTTTTCTTCTACATACTCTGGCAGGTAACTGTGACTATAGCCGAAGACTGAATCCTTGGCATATTCGGTTTCGTGAACTGGCGTTGGGACGCTGTTAACCATTAGGTAGTGGACGCTGTTGCGGGTAATTCTACCTCCTTCAAAAAAGGCGGGAATTAGAAAATGGGCGTCGAAGGGGCCTAGTTCTTCGGCGATCGCATCAGTTTCGATTGGATAGTGGCCGCGCAGGGTAGAATCGGAACGGCTAACGATTAGGAAGTCTTCGATTTCTTCGCTGGCGATGGCCTTTTTAAGATTTTGGCACACTTCGCGGGTGACGGAGGCTGCTTTTTCGGGAGTTAGCGATCGAGTATTTGTGAGTATGAAAAAAATCGGGGACTTGTCTCGCAGTCCCAAACGCAGGGTTTCTTCGTCCCAACGTGTCAGCAGCAAGCAACTGTGCACGGTTTGAGAACCCGTCGGATCGTCGTCGAGAACTATAATCTTGGGTTTGGTAGAAGACATACTGACCTTGTTGTTAACGTCACCTTTCCAAGATATCCTTACCTGTTACCTAACAGCCAAAAATTTACAATCATGATTTTTCTTAACAATTCTCATAATTCATAAATTTTAAAATGTGTCTGAGAAGACCGGGCGGTTGAAACCGCGTCTATACAGACAAAACCCGGATGGTGCGCGGGTTGAAGAACGGGCAGTTAAAATTCAATATGGTTGGGTTAACGCTAATGTCCGAAGAGATATCTTAGGGTTAGCGCAGTGATCCGCGACGATCGCATCGCCGAGACTATGATAGTTATCAATTAAGTGATATGTGCGGGAATAAATTAGCTTTTTAACTGAACCGTATTTGGCTAAAATTACGTTATTCTCTTCATTCCGCGTCGGCGGAATTCGTTTGTGTAGACGCGGTTTCAACCGTACGTCCGCTTTGCCATTTTTTCAATTAGCAGCGTTTCGATCTTGCAACTTTTTTATTTCGGCTTGAACTTCTGTAGCTAACTGCAAAGCTTCGTTGAGCAATCGCCCTTGTTTGCTGGCTCGATCGCTAATTTGCAGGGCATTCAAAGTTCTCAAATTATTGGCAAACAGTTCCGAGTTAGTTGCGACAAATTTTTTGTTTTCTCTGAGAATTCTTTCAGTTTTCAAAGCTCGAACTAAATCCTCTCTGATCGCCTGCAAGGCTTGAATGACTTTGGCTCGATCGCCTATTTTGACTTCCGCATTGCCCGCATCTTCTATCCGATCGTTAATTTCGATCGCTTTGATTATACCATTATAGCGATCGACATCATCAAACAAATTGATTAAATCTTTATTTTGGCTGCTCCAAATTTTCCAGGTATCCTCAAAGATTAAACCGACGATCGCAGCGAGGTGGAGGGCGAACCAAAACAAATAAGCCCTAGGAAATATCGCAACCAGCAACCAACAACTGATTACAACCAAAACAATTAAACCGACGGTTTTCAAAACTTCGCGGGCAAAATTAGTTGCACTGGCCGGTCGGTATACGCGATCGGGCCCCGCGCCGCACAGGTGCCTGAGCTCACCGACAGTAATTTCTAATCCCTGAATGTCAGCTCGCATAAATCTTCACAAATATTTGTTAAATATAAAGTTTTGTGGTAGAACAAAAGCCTCGTCTACAATAAATCTAACACTTTTTTCAACCAAAACTGCACTATGTCTGCACGTCCTATCTACCTCGACAACCACGCCACAACCCCTGTAGACAAACGGGTACTTGATGCGATGCTGCCGTATTTTACCGAACAATTCGGCAACGCAGCCAGCATCAACCACGTCTACGGCTGGGAAGCAGAAGCCGCGGTTAAACAATCGCGGCAAATCATAGCAGAAGCAATCAATGCTTCTCCAGAAGAAATTGTGTTTACCAGCGGCGCAACGGAAGCAAATAATTTAGCGATTAAAGGCATCGCCGAAGCTTATTTCAGCAAAGGGAAGCACATTATAACGGTAAAAACAGAACATAATGCAATTCTTGACCCCTGTACATATTTGGAAAAGTTGGGGTTTGACATTACTGTTTTACCAGTGAAAAGTGACGGACTGATTGATATAGGCGATTTGATCAAAGCGATTCGGGCTGAGACAATTTTAGTTTCGGTGATGACTGCTAATAACGAAATTGGTGTGATTCAGCCGATCGCCGAAATTGCATCTATCTGTCGCGGAAATGATATTCTGTTCCACACAGATGCGGCTCAGGCGATCGGCAAAATCCCCCTAGACGTACAGGAGATGAACATTGATTTAATGTCCTTGACGGCGCACAAAATCTACGGGCCAAAAGGTATTGGTGCCCTCTACGTCCGTCGCAACAAGCCGAGAGTGCAGCTAGCGCCACAAATGCACGGAGGAGGCCATGAACGGGGAATGCGATCGGGCACTCTCTACCCACCACAAATCGTCGGATTTGCCAAAGCAGTAGAATTGGCAATTGCGGATATGGAGTCGGAAACAGCACGAGCGATCAGTTTGCGCGATCGTTTGTGGGAAAATTTGAATGAATTGGTTGATGTTGTTCTCAACGGTCACGCGACTAAAAGATTGCCTGGGAATCTTAATATTAGTGTAGGCGGTGTGGACGGTCAAGCGTTGATGTTGGGTTTGCAACCGGCGGCGGCAGTTTCTTCGGGTTCTGCTTGTACTTCGGCGAAAATAGCTCCATCTCATGTTTTAGCAGCGATCGGGCGATCGGACAAATTAGCCTACGCTTCGATTCGCTTTGGAATTGGGAGGTTTAATACCGCTGCTGAAATAGATGCTGTCTCCCAACACGCGATCGCCACTATTCAATCTCTCCGACAAGCTCAAAAAGTCATGAGTTAAGTATAATATCTTGTTTGGTCGATCGACTACAATAAAATTGGTTTGTAGTGAGGACTTCAGTCCTTCTTTTTTGCGGACTAAAGTCCTCACTACAAACCTTTTGATTGCTGTTTGTAGTGAGGACTTCAGTCCTTCTTTTTTGCGGACTAAAGTCCTCACTACAAACCTTTTGATTGCTGTTTGTAGTGAGGACTTCAGTCCTTCTTTTTTGCGGACTAAAGTCCTCACTA
>JAJAYT010000422.1 GCA_026786085.1 Microcoleus sp. CAN_BIN18
ATTGATTCCAAGGCAAAGGAAAATCGCAATCAATCACCGTAGATTGTTGAGGCTTATTAATAATTTTACACGTCATGCGGCCGGAGGCGGGCATCACATCTAACAGGCGGCGAATTTCAGGTTCGGGATTCATAATTGAAGGAAGAAGGAAGAGGGAAGAAGTCATTAGTCATTAGTCATTGGTCATTAGTCATTAGTCATTGGTCATTAGTCATTAGTCATTAGTCATCAGGAAGAGGGAATTGGTGGGATCAATTTCGCTTATTACTTAGTCTAGATCCCCCTAAATCCCCCTTAAAAAGGGGAGTAGGGGTAGACTTTGATCGCTTCCAGTTCCCGTCTTAAAAACGGGGACTTTGACCGCTTCTTGTCCCCCCCTTCTTAAGGGGGGTTAGGGGGGATCTGGCCTTAATTGCCAGACAGAATACTGGAACTAGGTTTGACGTTAAGTATCCTTAACCTGTACCTTACTTAAGGACTTTTCTTCGATTCAGATTTAGGAGATTCTTGAGCTTTCGGAGCCGCTTTTTCACCCTTCGGCGAAGGCTTCGGACTAGCGATTGCTGGGGCAACTGACGGCTTGGGACTCGCGGTTTTAGATGATTCCGGTTTCGGGGAAGCAGGCGCTGTTATCGGGGCAGCAGGGGCTGTCTTAGCACCTAAAATGCTGGTGTCTCCGGTGTCAAATAGTCCGGCGATGCAAGCAATCATCATTGTGGCTAAGGTGCCGACAAATAAGGCTTTCCAACCGAGTTCGGAAATGTCTTTGCGGCGGGAGGGAATTAGGGCGATTGTGCCGCCGACAAATATGCCGACAGAGGCGAGGTGGGCGAAGCCGGAAAGCGCGTAACTGACAATTAAAACTGTGCGATCGCTAATCAGTCCTTTTGCCGCCGCTTCTGCTAAACTTTGATAAGGTGGAATTGCCGTTTCTAACAGTCGCCGTCCGATGATGACTGATGCTATCCAAGAATCTTCCAAGGGCACTCCGGTTAACAAGGTTAGCGGATAAAATAAGGCTCCTTGAATGTTTTGCAAGGTGATAAAACTAAAGATTGTGCCGATGGGAGCCGGTAAAACTGCCAGCCAACCAAAGAATTGATTGATTAAGGACACTAAACCCAAAATTAAAATCAAAACAGCGGCGATGGCGACTGCCATTTTCACACCGTCTAATGCGCCAATAATCGCAGCATCCAAAGGGCTAACTCGTTCGATGGGTTCTCCCCCAACTGTCTCTTGTTTGCGGTTCTCACCGTCATTGTCGGCAATTTCGTCGCCCACCATTTCGCGGCCTTGGGGCTTCGGTTTTTCCTTGGGAATGCCGCCCATTGTCAGCGGTACTCCCGTCTCCGGTACTAAGATTTTGGAGAGGACAAAGCAAGCGGGAATGGCAATAATTGAGGCTGAAACTAAATGCCCTAAAATATTTGGAAAAACTGGCTTGAGAAAACTGACGTAAATTGCTAAAGTTGATGAAGCAGCAGTCCCAAAACAGCAGGAGAGGATTGCACAAAGTTCGGAACGAGTCATTTGTGGCAAATAAGGCTTGACGACGATTGCTGCTTCAATTCCTACGAAAATATTGGCAGCGCCGCTGAGTGCTTCTGCGCCACTCAATCGCATTGTCATGTAAAATATTTTGGCAAAAACTTCGGTGATAATTTGAATGACGCCGATGTTGTAAAGCAAGGCCATGAGGCCGGAAAAAAAGACGACTGTTGGTAAAGCTCGAAATGCGAAAATATATCCTAAATTAATTGGCGGGTCTTGACCGGGTATTGGTACAATGTTTCTACCGAATACAAATCTCGCTCCAAAGTCAGCAGCGGTAAAAACACTGTCCAGCAAGCCAGTAAACCACTCTAGGGCGATGCGAGTTGGGGGGAACAGGAATACTAAAAATCCTAAGACTAATTGTAGGCCAATGCCCCAGATGATGACGCGCCAAGGTATATAACGAACTTGGCGGTTTTCTGAGAAAATCCAGGCGATCGCGCACAAGCCAAAGATGCCCAGAAATGAGATAAAGTTGTAGATAGACATGAGCCTAGTCCTTAAAATAGCTGAGAATGCCGATCGACGGTTTGCACCACATCAGTTATACTATTCATCGGACGGCAAGTGTCAAAAAAAAATAATTGGCAGATCAATTACGCACTCAACAGCGTATTTATCTCGTTGCTTATGTCATTGCGAGCGGGAGCGGATCTTTAGCAGCCGTTGATTTGCCGTAATTACCAGTAGTTTAAATAGAAACTTTAACACATGGAAGCTTTTGCTCCACATCCTCCCGAATGGACTGCGACGGCGGTTCACGCTACTGAGTTTTGCTGTCCCAAGTGCGGTGCTAGCTGCACGGATGCTGATGAAGTCTGGATTAATCGTCGATCGCCAGTATACACCGAGTCCAACCGCCGCAAGTGGCAAGAATTTTACCGCTGTCGGTGTGGCGCTGTGTGGTGGGCTTGGAGTAGCGATAGGCCTCCTTCGGAACTTGTGCGCCCCGATCAGATATCGGATGAGGGCCCCGATGATGATTTTTAGAACGGTGAGTCGATTTTCGATTTTCGATTTTCGATTTTATAATAAATTAGGGTAAGGTGCGCATTACGCACCCGACATTTAGATAGTTGATCGCAAGTTCTCAATTAATTCAGCACGTCAAGTATTCCCTTGACTACGCCTTCCATGACTCTTTCAACTAAACTCAATTCATTGTCGCCGATCGACTCATCCAAGAGCATTGACTGAATTCGCTGTCTGTCAGCGCGACTCAGTTCGCCAGATACAAATATCTGGTCAACTATTTCTTTTGTTAGAAATTGGGAAGTTTGAGTTTGCATGGTTTGTCTCTAAAAAAATCAATATTTTGTTTAAAAATTCGTCTTTAAAATTCGTCTTTAAAATTCGTGTGAGCAGTCAGTTATATTGAGGATTGAATGCTTTTTTATTTTATCAATGCTACAATTATATGAGTCTGCTGGGATTTTGTCAAGACACCGGCGACAGATAATATAAAACTTTCATGGTATTTCCGACTTTTTGGGAATGCGTGCTTTTGCAGAAACGGAGGACACGGCACGGTACAAAGTCATGAATGTGGGTAATGTTCATTCCGAGGCTACCGGATTTGTTCTGAGTCAGCAGATTGGGACCAATACGGTTCTCCCGCCGTGTCCGCTGCGATCGACCTTTTGAGGTTTATTGGCACTTTGGCGGAACATTACAGCTCAAAAAAAATCTTAAGTACAATAGATTAGAATTGGCAATAAGGAATTAGCTTTTCTGACTTGCCTCAGACTGACGACTAATGACTAATGACTAATGACTAATGACTTATTTACGCTCTGCTCTCATTTTAACATTAGGTTTTTGGCTGCTACCACTAGCAGTGCGATCGCAACCTGTCGTCCCAGCAAACGACGGCACTAATACTGTTGTAAATCAGGAGCAAAATCGCACAGACATTAGTGGTGGACAATTGTCGGGAAACGGCGCAAATTTGTTTCATAGCTTCAGCAAATTTAATCTTAGCGAAAGTCAAATTGCGAACTTTTTAACTAATCCAAATATTCAAAATATTTTAGGGCGGATTTCCGGCGCAGATGTTTCAATCATTAACGGTTTGATTTCTGTAAGCGGCGGTAACTCGAATTTATTCCTGATGAATCCGGCGGGAATTGTCTTCGGTCAAAATGCTAGATTGAACGTGCCGGGGTCTTTTTTCGCCACAACTGCTACGGGGATTGGTTTCGGCGATCGTTGGTTCAATGCTACCGGAATTAATGATTACAAAGCTTTAGTGGGAAATCCTAATCAATTTAATTTTAATAACTCACAAATTGGGACAATTGTCAATGCAGGAAACTTAGCGGTTGGCAGCGGGCAAAATTTAACTTTGCTGGGTGGCACAGTCATTAATACTGGGCAATTGTCCGCTCCGGCAGGTCAAATTACAGTGGCGGCTGTTCCCGGACAAAATGCAGTTCGCATCAGTCAAGTTGGGAATTTATTGAGTTTAGAAATTACTCCCTCTTTGCTATCAGAAAAATCGACTATCGCCCCAGTTGCTTTATCTCAGTTGCTGACGGGGCCAGGCGTAGCCTCAGCTACAGGTTTAACGACCAACGAGCAAGGTCAATTGGTGCTAACTGGCGGCGAAACAGTGCAGGTAAATGCCGGAAGTGCGATCGTCTCGGGTACTGTAAATGTATTTGCCCCGGATGGAATTGCTGGCGGCACAGTGAATATTTTAGGGGAAAAAGTAGGACTGTTCGGCGCAAATATCAATGCTTCGGGGACTAACGGCGGAGGTACTGTGCGCGTCGGAGGCGGTTTCCGGGGGACGGAACCAGTGCCAAATGCCCAGGTAACTTATGTTAGTCCTGATTCGACGATCGCAGCAAACGCGATCGAGCGCGGCAATGGCGGCACTGCGGTAATTTGGGCAGACAATATAACTCGCTTCTTCGGCAATATTACTGCTCGCGGGGGCACAGCAGCAGGTAACGGCGGACAAGTAGAAGTTTCCGGCAAAAGTTCTTTGATTTTTCAAGGAGAGGTCGATACCCGCGCAACTAACGGTGCGATCGGCACTTTGTGGCTCGATCCGGCAAATATTACGATCGTCAGTGGTAATGACGACACCAGCGCGCGATCGACCGCCCTGGAACTCCAAGCGACAGCAGAACCCACTGAAACATTGATCTCAGACGTGCAGTTGGAACAGATGGTGGCCGGCAGCAACGTGGTTCTAGAAACCCCGGGCTACATCACCGTCCAAGACTTGCCCGATAACAAACTTTCACTGCAAGCGAGAACCGGAGACACCGTGACATTCCGATCGGGCGGAGTGTTTTTTGTCAATGATCCCAAGGATTTAATCGAGACTCAAGGCGGCAACATCAACATTTTCGCCAGCAGCATCACTGCGGGCCCATTGAATGCTAACGGTGGTAATATCGGTCTCAATGCTAACGGCATTGACTTGATCGGCGGGAACAATTCCGTCAGCAGCGCGGGGGGAGCAATTCGCCTGCAACCCAACGACAGCCGAGGAATTCGGATCGGTGGTATCGGTGATGTTTTGGGCATTTTGGACTTGACAGCAACGGATCTCGGTGCTTTGGCGGGTGATTTTGGTGCGATCGCGATCGGGCGCGCCAACAGCAGCTCGATCGCGATCGTCGCACCGATTACCTTCAACAGCCCGCTGACACTTCAAGGCAATTCGATCGCGATCGACAATCCCCTCTTGACCAGTGGTAGCGCTAGCTTGACTCTCGACGCACCCCAAACGGCGATCGGCGCGA
Organism: Microcoleus sp. CAN_BIN18; assembly: GCA_026786085.1. Lineage (GTDB taxonomy): Bacteria > Cyanobacteriota > Cyanobacteriia > Cyanobacteriales > Microcoleaceae > Microcoleus. The sequence continues at coordinate 5,316 of JAJAYT010000422.1, forward strand.
ACATTGCGACATCCGGCGGGGACATCACCTTTACAGGCAATCTGTCCCTGACTGCTGATGCAGCTTTGGGCACTCAATCTAGGGGCAATATTCTGTTTTCCGGTAGCCTAGACGGAGCTCGCGCCCTCAGACTTGACGCTGGGCGAGTGCTGTTCGGCGGTACAGTTGGTCAAGCTGTACCGCTGGCTACTTTGACTGTAAACGCCGGCATTACCGAGGTTTCGGGCAATATTGCGACATCTGGCGACATCGTTTTTAACAGTGGTGTCACAGTCGATCGCAGCACCACTCTCAGCACAACTAACGGCAATATCACTTTTGCGGATATCCTCAACAGCAACCCTGTCCGGGCTAATAGTTTGACCCTGCGATCCGGCGGCAACATTACTTTTGGTGGGCCTGTCGGTCAAACTCAGAGGTTGGGCCTGCTCTCGGCTGACGCTCCTACCGTGACGGCGAATTCGAGAATTACCGCGCGCAGTTTGAGCGTGAACGCCCGAAATTCCGTCACCCTCCGGGGGGACAATACGGCAGCTTTGGGAGCCGATATTCAGTCAGGAAACGTCCTCTTAGACGGTAATTTAAGGACGGAGGGTGGCAACGTAAATCTGCAAGCTTTGCGCGAGGTTCGGACTGGCAATATTACCTCCAACGGCGGCAGGATTCGGGTTGAGGGGAATGCGGTTGCTGTGGGTGCGATCGACTCCTCATCGTTAACAAGAACCGGAGGCGCGATCGCACTCAACAGCAATGCCGGCCCTTTAACTGCCGGATCTTTGAATGCTTCGGGGGCGATCGGCGGAAATATTGCTGTCACCTCAACAGCGGGCATTTTCGCTCTCGATCTCAACTCCAGCGGCACTTCAAACGGCAACGGCGGCGCAGTCTCCCTGAACGCGACTAGTAACATTCAGTTAGGTTTTATCAATGCTAGAGGCGGCAGCGTTGATGTGACAACCCTCGGTTTGTTTCGATCGAACAGTATTTTCAACGACGATATATCCGGCAATCTTGCCAGTATTTCCACTGCCGTCAGCACCGGGGCGGGGCCGATTACAATTCGCCACGGAGGTGGTAGCGATCGGCCGTTTGTAGTTGGCGGGGCGATCGACAATGGAACAAAGGGAAGCATTAATGCTGGCGAGGGAAACACCATTTTCCCCAGTCTTGCATTTGGGCAAACTTACACCCAAGGAAGTTTACCAAATCAGATTTCCCTAATTACACCGGGCACGCCGTCTCCTCCGGCACCAATTCCCCAACCAATTCCCGAACCAATTCCCGCACCCGTAACTCCCGCACCAACTCCCGCACCCGTAACTCCTCCTCGTGCGCCGTCATTTCCTGCATCTTTGCAAGTAGAATTGCGATCGCCCAATCCAGACAGAAATCCCCCAATTAGCCCGGATCTTTCCGTTCCTTCTCGCAGATTCGATTCCGCAAGTTCAGGAGTCTTAGCATTTGAGCAAACCTTCACTCGCGAGTATGAAAAATATTTAGAATTGCCCGCAAGAAAGCCGATTACTAATATGTCAGTAATTTACGAAATTCTTCGCAAAAATGAACTAACTACTGGAGTAAAATCAGCAATTATTTATATGAATTGGGTGAGCAGCTCGGATGCAGCAGCCCAAAAAAATGAGTCGGTGCTGGTGGCAAGTCGGGATTTATCTCATCTATTACCTGTTAGGAAAAACATCATTCCCCAGCCAGCGACTGGCCAAGGAGTTTCCGATGTTCCTAACGGAGAACATTTAGAATTAGTATTAGTAACAGCCAACGCTGAACCGATCCGCGTTTTAATTCCGGCGACAACGCGCTGGCAGGTAATGCAACTAGCCGACGCCCTGCAAAGCGAAATCACTAATCCCCGAAAAAGAAGCAGCATTAGTTATTTGGATGCGGCGCAAAAACTTTATCGGTGGTTAATTGTGCCAATAGCCTCAGAATTGACAGCTTTAAATATTGACAATTTAATTATAATTCCGGCATCAGGTTTGCGAAGCGTGCCGTTTGCTGCACTTCACGACAACAAACAATTTTTAGTGGAAAAATATAGCCTTAGTGTGCTCCCCAGTCTGAGTTTGACGGATACCCGCTACGACAATATTGCTGACGACGAAGTGTTGGCGATGGGCGCGTCGGTATTTGAAGATAAACCACCGCTACCGGCGGTACCAGTCGAGTTAGAGTCGATCGCGCCGCCGTCAGAAGGAAAATTATTTTTGAATCAAGATTTTACTCTCGCAAATTTGCGAACTCAGCGGGAAAATCGGCCTTTTGGCATCATTCACTTAGCAACTCACAGCGAATTCCAGCCTGGGGAACCAAAAAATTCTTACATTCAGTTGTGGGATACTAAATTGCGCATCGATCAAATGCAGCAGTTGCGGTGGAATGAGCCGCCAGTGAATCTATTAGTTTTGAGTGCGTGTAGTACCGCTTTGGGCGATGCAGACGCGGAGTTGGGGTTTGCGGGTTTGGCGGTAGCTAGCGGTGCGCGATCGGCTTTGGCGAGTTTGTGGGAAGTCAGTGATGAAGGGACTTTGGGGCTGATGACTGAGTTTTATCGGCAGTTGCGGGCTTCCAGACGCGAGGGCAATTTGACGATTAAAGCCGAGGCTTTGCGCAGGGCGCAATTAGAGATGCTGCGGGGGCGCGTGCGGATTCAAGACGGGATGTTACGAGCCGAAGGAAGCAATGATATTATGACTTTGCCTCGGGAAATTGCCATTAGGGGCGATCGAGTGCTTTCGCATCCTTATTATTGGGCCGCCTTCACAATGATTGGCAATCCTTGGTAATTAGTTATTAGTCATTAGTCATTAGTCATTAGTCATTAGTCATTAGTCATTAGTCATTAGTCATTAGTCATTAGTCATTAGTCATTAGTTATTAGTTATTAGTTATTGGTTATTAGTTATTAGTCATTAGTTATTAGTCATTAGTCATTAGTCATTAGTCATTGGTCATTAGTCATTAGTCATTAGTCCTGACTCTTCTTCCTTCTGTGGCAAACGCCGCCCAAGTTCCTGATGACATATGTACCAAAAATACATGGCTAAATTCAGGAGAGCTAATAACTTAGTGCCATCTTCTAGCATCGCGTGCGCTCCTAAACTTGGCAAGTCTATAATATCCTCAAATCGGGAGATAGCGAACAAGAGGAATGCTGCGAATAATGGCAGGTAAGGAGTAGTTTTGATGTGTCGCCAAAATTTAAGTCCATAAAGGAAAACAGCACTCCCATAACACAAATAAATTAATCCCTTAGATATTCCCAACCGAGAAAGAATCAAAGTCATCCGAAACCTGTCATCCAGGAAAAAGACTCCTAGCAGTAAAGCGCTAAAAAATAAGAATATTGCCGATCGACTCTCTCGCTCTTTTTGGCGCAGCACTCCGAAGGTAAATCCACAAATTGCGACTGGTATGCACCATAAGACTTCGGAAATTCCGGTAAAAATACCTTCGTAGGGGAACCAGACATTAAACGGATCGCTAAACAGGCGTTCAATTCCGTCTCCCTGGTTGTTGAGCTTGGCGTATATGCTCAGTCCACCCAAAACCAGGACAGTTAGAGTATTGAAAGCAGCTAAAAATGGTATAGTAAAAAAGTGTTTTTTGAGAATTTCTAAAGACTTATAGAACTTGGGAATCTTATCGAATAAAGGCAGATTCTTCATAAAAACAGTCTCAAAATAATAGAATTTATTACTTTTTTAGTGGTAGCCAAAGCACAAATGTAGTGCCACGATTCATTGGATATAAATGAGCTGCCGCAGATGGCAACCATTCAGGATTCAGTGGAGAAAATACTTCGATTTCTCCTTGCATTTGGCGGACTAAATCGCGGGCGATCGCCAAACCCAATCCTGTACCAGGAATTTCTGTCTGTGCTTTTTCTCCCCGGTAGTGCCGCTCAAATAAATGCTCTAAATCCTGGGGGGAAATGCCGGAACCTGTGTCGCTGACTGCAACTGCTATGGCAGGAAATTGGCGATATGCTGGCCGAAGCTCGCCATTGTCTGCTGTGTACTTTAGTTTAATATAAATTTGACCGCCCGCAGGCGTATATTTCAAAGCATTGTCAATTAAATTGCTCAAAACTTCGCGCAAAGCTCGATCGTTCACTTCAACTGGCGGCAAATCCGTAGGTATGTCGGCTACCAATTTTAGATGCCTTTCGGAGGCGATCGCCTCGGCGGAAATTAACAATGGTTTTAAGACTTCTGCCACAAAACAGGATTCCTCCGAATTGGCAACAGGTGACAGCGACAGAGGAGAATGCCGGATTAATTCCAGATTGGAAGTTGCTGTTTCTGAAGTGCCCGACGGTAGTCTCAGATTTGCTTCGCCAGTGTCAACGGTTCGATCGAAGTGTAACAGCAACTCAGAGAGCCGATCGCTCTCTCGGACAATACTAAAAGCCACATTGCGATTTTTGTCTTCTGGTACCAGCCGCCGGGCTAACAACTTGCCAAAAGTTCGCAATGCTGTCAGCGGACTTTTAAACTGGTGCAGCAAATTGTGCATCGTGTCGTAAACCTGAGCCTGACTTTGCCCAGCAGAGTTCAATTCCTGCTGCATCCACTGCGATCGCTGGTCTAAAATACAGGCCAGGGCTAGGGTGCGAGCAATTTGTTGAATAGTCGCCTCCTCTCGTTCGTTCCAAGGCCTGTCTTGCCGACCGCTGACGAGGAGACCCATTACAGAGCCTTCGTGTATCAGAGGCGTCACAAGTTGCCGACCCTGCTGCCATAGATTCTCCGGGCCTTGGCACTGATTGGAACTGCCATCAAAACCTGGAAGTGGCTCAGGTTCGATCGTCTCCACGGTTGATTTTTCCACAGGCTTAGTCGGTGGGCCCAGGAGTGGCAATGATTTGACTGTCGAGTTTTCCGAAGATTGCAGCCTTAGTCCCTGATTTTCTTCCGATTCGACGGAGGTTTCTGGGTAAACCGCGATCGGCACCAACTTTGCTTCGCTGCCGGGTACCAGCTCTTGTGTCAGGTATACCGCGCTGAATGTTGCTCCCAAACTAACGGCTATCGCTACCTGCGATCGACAAAGCTGCACAAATTCTGAACTGGCTGGCATTAGCATGAGCGCCACAATAAGGTATTTAACGAAATTTCAATTGAACTACCTACACGCTCCCTCACGGAGAGCGTGTAGGCTTCCCAATTCATTGGGGACTGCCTCAGACTTCATGGATTTTTTACGCCCTGATGACTTTGGTCTTACATCCCCTCCAAGGGCAGAAGCGCTAGTTCCTAACGCCAAAAGTCGCAATCCTTCATTTCTAATATTTTTCTAATATTTATTGCAGCATTGATATCTCTATCATGCTGTTTCTTGCAGTGAGGACAATTTACAAACCTTACGCCCAATGAATCATAGCCATGCTGCAATATTGGGATTGGTAGTAGAGTCTTCGGAACAAAGTTGAGAAGACGGGAAGAGATGAGAAACTTTTCGATTTCAGGTGTCTGCGCGATCGATCGCAGCTATGTTGAAGGCCTTCGACTTGCACGAACACCAACTGCCCTAAACCTTCCTCCGTCTAGCTTCCACCACTGGCAAACCAATGAGCTGCCGCCGGAACTTTCGGCCCACAATACCACAACCGCTACACTTTTGTCGATCGGTACAAATGTAAAGATTGTGTCGATATATTAAAACCAGTTGAGGTTTGGAGCTATAACAGATATACTGGGCTCGGATTTGGTAGCTATCATCACAACCGGTCTGCTCATACTGTCTGCTCACAGAGGAGGTAAAGAAATTGGCCAGGAGACGCAAACGCAAGAGTCGCCGCCGACAAGAGGGACGCAGAATTTTAGAGTGCGTTCCTCAATATAGCATCGAGAGTGGCGAAGATAAACCCGTAACAGCAGCTCGCAAATTTATTCATGCCGAAGGCATTGCTCCCCCAGCTTTGCTGTTAGTCAAGCGTAACGAGCATACCACTGACAGGTACTTCTGGGCTGAGAAAGGTTTATTTGGAGCCCAATACGTAGAAGAGAACCACTTCTTGTTTCCCAGCTTAAAGGTAATGCTGGAAGCAACCACAGAAAAAATTGCTGTGGTGTCAGCCAGTCGCGCATAAACCAAAACGTTTAGCTCAAAACATTGACAGCAATGTTTGTCTAACTTTTTTAACAAAAGCGCGATAGGTCTCATTGTCTGGAGAGTGCCAACTGAATTTATGCGAAAAGTCCTTAGTAACTAGGGTATAAGGAGCCATCGCAGCAAGATAGATCGCCGATTCGGGCGATCGCCACAGCGGGCACTCTCACGATAATGGTTTTTTTTGACGTTTTTTTTGACGGTGAGAGTCGATCGACCGAACAGGTAACCAGAGACCCGGAAGCAGTCATCGATTTGTCTGCTCAAAGTCTCCAAAGTCTAAGTACGGCATCTAGCATATCAAAAAACGTTCCGTACCAAACTATTAATCTTCTAGCGGTTTCAAATTTAAAGCTTTTTGCATAGCTTCTAGTTCATCGCGGTGAGCTCTGACAGTAACAAAGCTCTTGGTTGGGCTTCCCGACTCAGCAACTGATTCGAGTTTGAGG
>JAJAYT010000423.1 GCA_026786085.1 Microcoleus sp. CAN_BIN18
CTTCAAATCCCACAGCTTCTTTGCAGGTGGCGGCTTTGTCGGAAATTTTGGGTCAATTGCTGGATTTGCCGGCTTTGCAGTTGCGTCGTCTACGGCTGGCGGGATTGCTGTTTCGAGTTGGCTTAGTTTCAGCCCCAAATGAGGTGTTCGATCGCACTTCCGATCAATTCGACCAATCAACTCTATCATTTTGGCGCGATCGCAGTTTCATCGGTTCCCAACTCCTGCAAGCAATGCCGGAACTATCACCAGTCGCCGAAATTGTCAAGCACAAACTCGAAAATTGGGACGGCAGCGGCAGGCCTGAAGGTTTGCGAGGCGAAGATATACCGATTGCTTCGCGGATTTTGGGGTTGGTCGCTTGTTTTCAAGATTTGACTCAACCGCGTGGCGCGAGGCCGGCTTTAAGTTTAACCGCAGCTTTGGAACAGTGCCGGGAACTGTCGGGAACTCGCTTTGATCCGGCTTTGGTGGAAACTCTCGGCAATGTCGTCAGGCTGGCAGACATGGGTTTGATGGAGCTACCCACGCGCCCCAGTCAACTGCCGAATGTCTGGTTGGAGGATTTGGGCGATCGCGCGATCGCAGTAACTTCAACATCTTAAAATAACTGGACTGTTAACTGTTGACTGTTAACTGGCAACGGACAACTGACAACAAACAACTGACAACTGACTGATGACTAACATAGAAACCATACGCAAAGGCAAAATTCATCTGTTGGCCGGCATGGATTTAGCTGGCAAAGACTTAGCGGGAGCCGAACTTGCTGACGCCGATTTATCTCAAGCTAATTTGAGTGGAGCTAATCTCGCTGGCGCTAACTTGCAGCGGGCGGTACTGCGAGCCAACCTTCGGGGCGCTGACTTAAGCGGCGCCAACCTGCAAGGCGCTGATTTTCGGAATGCCGATTTGCGGGGTGCTTCCTTCGCTAACGCTTTAGTTCGGGATGCCAGTTTTGGCGGTGCTTTTTTGACCGGGGCCACCCTGGGCAATTTGGATCTGACCGGTGTCGATTTGCGGGGCGCCGATTTGCGGGGCGCGAATTTGGCTCGGGCAATTTTGCAGCAGGCAGATTTGAGCAATGCTAATTTGTCCGGCGCTGATTTGTCGGGAGCGGATTTGGAAGAAGCGATTCTGAATGGAGCCGTACTGCGCGGCGCTAACCTGACAGGGGCTAATTTGCTCTGTGCTGCGATCGAACAAACTGTCTGGGATGGAGCCCAGCTCGATCGAGCTTGTCTTCAAGGCACTCCCCTCAGCCTTTAAAATTCAAAATCCGGCGCCCTGCCCTTCGACTGCGTTTATCCTGCCCTTCGTCGAAGCGTCGAAGCGACAAAGTGTGATTTTGAAGACAAACAAGAAGCACAACATATGCTTATCAAGTGAATAAGTACAAGCTATTTTAACAATTCTTAATCAGAGGTTATAATGGCGACTGTAGATGAGCAAACGAATTAATGGTAGCAGCTTTGTTTAGCGGTACATCCTTTCAAGGTCAAAGTGGCGATCGCCTTGTCAGCAAAGTAGCAGGAGCTGCGATCGCAGCCTTATTCAAACGTTCTGAAAAGGCAGAAGCCAACATCCGAGTCGAACCAGTAGCCAAACTCTTGCAGGGAAGCATCGACGGTTTCGACTTCGTTGGCAAAGGTATGTTAATGTACAACGGCCTGCGCATAGAAGTGATGGAACTCTACCTGCAAGCACTCTCAATTGATTTTGGGGCGATTTTTGCAGGTCAAGTAAAATTGCGACAGCCTACCCAGGCAAATATGCGAATAGTCTTAAGTCGATCGGATTTAACCACCTCATTCAACACCCCTTTTGTAGTTGAAAAACTCCAGAAGCTGACTTACCAAGACCAATCTCTGAACTTTCAAAACACTGAAGTCAGCTTCGGGGCCGACAAATCTATTCGGCTTCAGTCCGAGATTACGATCGGCAATTCCAGCGAACCAGTCAACATAGATATTACAGCCCAATTGCAAGTAGAAGACCGACGCAAAATCCAATTTGTCAGCGTTACTTACGGGGGTGACGAGCAAGCAGTAGACTTGGCTCAAGCGATAATTGCCCACGTAAATAACTTGCTAGACTTAGACAAATTTGCCCTCGAAGGCACTCAACTACGAGTAGACAGGTGTCGAGTCCAAAACGACGAGCTGGTTTTCTACGGTTGGGCTGGTATCGAACAGTTCCCCAAAGGCAAGCGCTAAACCTCAGTCTACTGAGTTAGGCAAGAAACTCAGATTCGTTTGAGGAATTTTATAGCTTAACAAAACAACCCGCCTGCGCGGGTTTTGCTATTTTAGCCACAGTTCTTTAAGCTGTGGCGGTGGTAGCATAAAGTCATATCATGTCCGGTCGATTACCATCACAAAAACGGTTCGTAGTGCGGACTTTAGTCCGCAACCGAGCCGGACTAAAGTCCGCACTACGAACCAATTTTATCGTTGTCAATCGACCGTACCCGATATAATAAGTATCCTCTTGATATTAACTCATAAAAAAGGCAGAGAATTAAGATTCTCTACCTTTTTTTGACGTGAAGATTTCGAGTTATTTGCAACTGCGAGATTGGTTATTTCACAACTTTACTCGCCGCACACCAGTCAATCTTACTCAGCGCCTTGAGGGAGCAATTCCCGCTTTTGACCTTGCAAAACCTTGACAATTCCGGCTTCATCCACATCCACAACAGCGGTATCGCCATCTTTGATGCGGCCAGAAAGAATTTCCTCAGCCAAACTGTCTTCCAACAACCGCATGATAGCGCGGCGCAGAGGTCGAGCTCCGTAGCTGGGGTTGTAGCCTTCTTCTACTAGCCGTTCCTTGAATTTCTCGGTCACTTCCATCGTGATTCCCTGTTCTGTCAAGCGGCCGAACACTTCTTTGAGCATAATGACGGCAATTTCCTTGACTTCTTCCTTGTTCAACTGACGGAAGACGATAATTTCGTCAAGTCGGTTGAGGAATTCTGGGCGGAAGTAGTTTTTGAGTTCTTCGTTAACCAAGGAACGAATGCGGTTGTAAGTAGCATCGGCTTGGTTGTCGCTGAACTCGAAACCGAGACCACCGCCACCTTTTTCGATGACCTTAGAACCGATGTTAGAGGTCATAATCAACAGCGTGTTTTTGAAGTCCACGGTGCGACCTTTAGCATCTGTTAAGCGGCCGTCTTCCAATATTTGCAAGAGCATATTGAAGACATCGGGGTGGGCTTTTTCGATTTCGTCGAACAACACGACTGTGTAAGGACGGCGACGGACTGCTTCTGTGAGTTGTCCGCCTTCGTTGTAGCCGACATAACCGGGAGGGGAACCGATGAGTTTGGAGACGGTGTGACGTTCCATGTACTCGGACATATCCAGTCGAATCATCGCGTCTTCGGAACCGAAGAAGTAGCCGGCTAAGGCTTTGGTAAGTTCAGTTTTACCGACACCGGTGGGCCCGGAGAAGATGAAACTGGCGATCGGGCGATTGGGATTTTTCAAGCCAACGCGAGCGCGACGAATGGCGCGGGAAACGGCTTTCACTGCTTCATCTTGGCCGATCAAACGCTGGTGCAAGGTATCTTCCATGTGCAGCAGTTTTTCGGACTCAGATTCAGTTAATTTGTTAACCGGTACGCCCGTCCAGCTTGCCACGATTTGAGCGATGTCTTCTTCGGTAACTACTGGCGATGGGTCGGTGTCGCCCTTTTGAGCCGAGTCGGTTTTTTTGGCTTGGGAAATAGCGCGAATTTCAGCTTTGATCGTCATTTCGCGATCGCGCAATTCTCCGGCCTTATCAAAGTCTTGAGAACGTACCGCTTCGTCTTTATCTTTCAGGACTTTGCGGAGTTCTTTGTCAAGTTCTTTGGCTGCGGGAGGAAGTTGAGAGTTAATCAGACGGACTCTCGAACCTGCTTCATCTACCAAGTCAATTGCTTTGTCTGGGAGGAAGCGGTCAGAGATATAGCGGTGAGAGAGTTTGGCTGCGGCTTCCAGGGCCGTGTCCAAGATTTTCAGCTTGTGGTGCTGTTCGTAGCGTTCCCGCAGGCCGAAGAGAATCTCGATCGTCTCATCAACGGTGGGTTCGCCCACCATCACCGGCTGGAAGCGCCGCTCTAGGGCTGCGTCGCGCTCGATGTGCTTGCGGTACTCGTCTAAGGTGGTAGCGCCGATACACTGGAGTTCGCCTCTAGCCAAAGCCGGCTTGAGAATATTGGCTGCGTCGATCGCACCTTCCGCCGCACCCGCACCGATCAAAGTGTGCACTTCGTCAATCACCAAAATCACGTTACCCGCCGTGCGGATTTCGTCCATGATTTTTTTGAGGCGTTCTTCAAATTCGCCCCGGTATTTGGTACCAGCGACGAGCAAGCCGATGTCGAGGGTGACGACGCGCTTGTCTTCAAGGATATCTGGGATATCGTTGTTAGCGATGCGTTGGGCTAGTCCTTCGGCGATCGCGGTTTTGCCAACTCCGGGTTCACCGATGAGCACCGGATTATTTTTGGTACGGCGACCGAGGATTTGGATTACCCGTTCGATTTCTTTTTGCCGTCCGACTACTGGGTCAAGCTTACCATCAACCGCCATTTGAGTCAGGTTAGATCCGAACTCATCGAGGGTTGGGGTTTTGGTGCGAGCACCGCCGCCAGTGGCTGCGACTTCTGCGGTTTCTCCCAGCATCCGAATCACTTGGGTGCGGACTTTCGACAAGTCTACTCCCAGATTTTCCAGGACTCTGGCCGCTACTCCTTCACCTTCGCGAATCAGGCCGAGCAGCAGGTGTTCGGTGCCGATATAGTTGTGTCCGAGTTGGCGAGCTTCTTCGAGGGACAGTTCTAGAACCCGCTTGGCGCGAGGGGTGAACGGAATTTCGACTGCTACGAAGCCCGAACCGCGCCCGATAATTTTTTCGACCTCAATCCGAGCATCTTTGAGATTGACTCCCATTGATTTGAGGACTTTGGCTGCAACTCCGGTTCCTTCTCCGATCAGACCCAGGAGGATCTGCTCTGTCCCTACGAAGTTGTGACCCAGGCGACGAGCTTCTTCCTGGGCCAACATGATTACTTTTATTGCTTTTTCTGTGAAGCGTTCAAACATGATTTATTCCCATCACCTGCTATGTGCCCGTTTTGAGGTCACGCTCGCTTGAGCGGGCGTTTTTGTTTTTGTAGGGACATGGCTGAGCCTAAGTCCCTACTCGTACTGCTTATTCTAGCGCGACTCTCCCAACCGATCTGCCGCACTGTCCAAGCGGTTGCAGATTCTAGGCTCATATTGCAGGGTGGCTTTCAACTGGGAAGACCCAAATGGTGGCTGACCTACAACCTCCCCTAGACTGCAAGAAGATTTCTCTTCTCGGCCTATGCTCAACCTACGACTATGTATTGAGGATTCTAGCACAATCTTTTGGGCTGTTATGTAGCTGCAAAAGTGGTAGTTACCGAAGTGTAGAGCAGTTTTTCGATCGAAGTTATTGGTTGAATGGGCGATCGAGCTAAGGCATTGAAAAAAGTTACGACTTACGCTCATGGGCCCAGAAACCAGGTTTTTTTACTAAAATACTTGCTGTAGTGCGCAAATTTGGTAAAAAAACTCCTGGTTGAGCGCGGTAGTTGAGCGTAGTCGAAACCCGGTTTCTTGAGTCGGAATGCGTGCAGGACTAGAAGTTTGTAGTTTTCCTTCTTGGCAACTACAAGCCTCACAATCGATCGATAAGTCTTGCTAAATTCTTCTTATTGACGGCTCCCAGCCACCTCTGCAAGACCAGGAAGAGGTTAAGCCTAAAATATCCTCGTTGAGAAATAAGGTATAGCCTTTCGAGCTCTCATATGAGGTACTATCCGGCATAGGGCATAGGGCATAGGGCATAGGGCATAGGGCATAGGGCATAGGGCATACCTCACCACGCTTGAGAACCGCTATATA
>JAJAYT010000424.1 GCA_026786085.1 Microcoleus sp. CAN_BIN18
GATTACCACCAGGAATCATGCTACCGATTGACTTAAACGCCGGATTATCTTGCAAATCGCTGGGGGAGAGCTTTTGAATCCAAGACTGAGTGGCCATGATAAAGTCAGGCCCCAAAGGAATCAAACCGTCGAAACAAACCAAAGCAGCCATCCGCATAAGGGATTCACCGCCGTAGTCGCCCAAAGCGCCAGCAAAATCGCCGATGCTGTCGCCGGGAAGGCCGTTGATTTGACAAAAAGCTAGTAACTCAACGACTAACTTCAAAGAAAGGTCGATCGTTTGAGCTTTTTCGGGCTTGGGGGTGAGATTGCCAAGCATGGACAAAAACGGCACATTTTGGGCGACTTTGTTAGCTAGGGCTGCTGTACCGAGAGCACTATCTGCGCTGTCGATCGTTTGATATAACCAGAGAGCGCGTTGGTAGCCTTCAGATTTATCGTTGTAGAGGGTGATCGCCCGATCGCCAATTTGCTGGATCATATCTTCGTCAGTTTCGCCTGTAACGGTGCGAATGGTATTTTCAAAGCCCACTAAATTGTTCCACTCGCCGGGAACCACAAAGTCAAGCGCTCGTAGAGCTTTGACAGTCATGTTGTCTTTAGGCAATTGATCGACTAATTCAAAGACTGTTTTGCTCATAAAAACTCCTTACTGTTGAACTCGACTCAAAGATAGCACTCTTGCTCAAGAGTGCAAAATCTCAAAAACTGATTGAAACAGACGGTAGTGCAAACAGCGCCAGACTGGAGTCAGGCGCAAACTTTTACAGATATCTCGCTATTTGACGCCAGACAGGCCACGTAGGTTAAATTTAGATAGCCAAGCTTCGCGATCGCTAGCACTAAAAGATGGATCGCGGGACTGAACTTTCACCTGATAGCGATTTGCCACGAGTACGGCGGTGATATTGGCACCTTGGGTGACAGACGGATAGCCGCCGATTTGCTTGGTACTCTTTTGAAATTTAGCTCCAGCCGAAGGGTTGCCGGCGATATCGTTGATGGACAGCATCGCGACATTTTTACCGCCTTTGTTGAGCTTAGCTTCAGCAAAACCGGATTTTTCTTGAGCGAAGACGCGATCGAACCCACCACCAGACGACGGAAAATATTTATTTAACTTTCCACCAGCTACAGCCTTCTTGGGAAGATTTTGATTACTAGCACTTGATTTGTCAGCAGTTGTCTGGTTTGCTTTACCTGGTTTTTGGGTGCTTTCCTGCTGAGCTTTATCCCAGCGGGATGGGGCTTGGCTTTGACCGCAGGCGGTCACTAACAGCAGTACCGACATCAGGAATGGAGCTAAGATTTTGCGCGCGGATGGTAATTTCATCGCTGTCTCCTCAGAAGATAGTTTCCTTGACAATTGTGGCTCAGGACTTCGCAATTTGTCTTCCTCGATCGGGTGATTTGTGGCTGCGGGAAAAAAATACGGGTAAAAAAATCCTCTGCTATGTGGGCAGAGGATTTTTGGCGATGGCAAATTCAGATGGAAGAAGACAGAACGATTGCTCCACACGTCGAGTCTGGGGGTTGGGGTAAAGAAACCAAATTTCCTTTCTTACCAGCAATCTCAAAACAATTTTTTCGGATTTTCCCTAGATTTATAAGAGAGGTTTCAGAGCATTTGTCTGTCAGTCTTCCAACCCTTGTCTTGCAAAAGCGCGTAAAGCTCAAGCGTCGCTTTCAATGTAGATAAACAACAAACCCATGACCACAACCGGCATCAGCCAGGTAACTACGGGAATCAAGATCCAAGGTAAAAAAGAAGCAGCGTATGAACCTGTCATATCAAATTCTCCCAGCTAAAGTTAGTGTGTTCCAACAGAAATATTCCCAAGTCGAGTCTAATTATTGACCAAACCACGGAAAATGGCATCAAGACCTTTAAAGTTTTCGAGTAAGAAATAGGCAGCAAAGACGCCGCTCATCCCGCCAACAAAGAAACCAGCCGTGAGTTGGCTCCAGCCTTCGCCAGTTTTCAGGGCTTCGGGAGTCATCGGATTAGCGTTCGGGTAGCTGGTGTTGTCTTGTTTGAAAGAGACCAAACCGTAGGCAGACATACCTAGGGTGCCGAGTAGAACCAAGACCATTGCCGTAACCAATCCGCCGAGATTAGCTGCTTCGGGATAGTCCCGCAGTGGTCCAAAGATGATTTCTGGGCCCACAAGGAAATAACCGTGTGCCAAGCCGATTTCTAGACCTCGAACTAGGGGCGAGAGTCCTTTGCGGTAGGCTGGCAAGTTGCCAATGAATGCTTTGGTAAAATCAGAAGCACTAATTGGGGTTGCTAGATGACCCGTGAAGGGGTCGCCGTTAAAGGGTTGAATAAGTTCTGCATTTCTTGGATCGGCCATATTCTGTTTTTCCTCGCTATGCGTAAAAATTGAAGCGTTCAAGTCATATTTTACGCAGGGACGTGTTTCCTATTTGCATAATTGGCTGCGAGCTTTAGAAAAGTTCACTATTCTTTAGTTTTGGGAAGAATTTTTCTTTTGCCTCCTATACCAGAAAGCGAGTCGATCGGGCGATACTCCCAGAAAATAAGCAATAATTATTATTTGATTGATGACAGTGGTTTTGAGTATCCCAACTTGCTGCCAGCGACGGGCGGATGTCAGCACTTGCTGGGGTAATATTTCAATGCGGCCTTGTTTTTTCAACCGGTGCACAAATTCAAAGTCTTCCATCAGGGGCAAGTCTGGAAAACCGCCGATTTTGTCAAAGGTAGCTGAAGATAGAAAAATGGCTTGGTCGCCATAGGGCATTTGCAAAAAGTTCGATCGGCAGTTTACCCCTATTTCCACCAGCCGCAGACAGAGCCTGCGGGCGTCAATCTTCAGTTCAAAGGCTCCCGCTACGGAGGATGGTTTAGCAAGTGCCTGACGCACCCCAGAGTCGTACCCGCGAGGCAAATGAGTGTCTGCGTGGAGGAACAGCAGGATCTGGCCAGTAGCAGCGATCGCACCTGCATTCATTTGGGTGGAGCGGCGGGCGGCGGTGGAGATCACTCGCACGCCCAAAGATTGGGCTATTTCAACAGTACCGTCGCTGCTGCCGCCGTCGGCGACAATTATTTCGACATTTTCAGCATTTCGGGCGGTGGAGATGACTGGGGCGATCGTATTCGCTTCGTTTAAGACTGGAATGATAATGGAAATTTTGAGATTGGGAATTTCTGGCGGCATACAGAATTAAGCAGCCCGTGAGATAGAAAGAGCGGGTTTTGTACAAAGCTTATCTGTTATTTGACTATTTCCTGTACCGGGCCCGATCTACATTCAGCCTTAACATGGGAGTGCGGGTTTTGTCCAAATCCGATCTGTGATTATTTGCTAATTTTTTGCCCATTCCTGCACACTGCGATCTGATCTGGGAGGGCGGATTTGGTATAAATCTAATCTGTTATGTCGTTTCCATTAGCCAAAATTGGGACATGGCAATGCCGTGTCCTCTATATTATTTCGATGCAACCGAATTTGATATTATTTGCTAACTTTCTGCTTTTTCTCGCGCCTGAGAGAATTCTCTCAAGCGCTGTCTAACCACTACTGAATTTCAGTATTTGGTTAGACAAATACATTTACTATAGTATGACCTTGTGGTTTCACAATCAAGTAATTTTAATTAATTATTGATGATAATTACTAATGAATTATCGTCGACCATAAAAGCTTTAATTATTGTAAAATATTTGTATTTAAACCCAATAGATCCTCTGGTATATCGATATCTGCAAGAGTGGGAAGATAAGCAATATTTAGATCGAGGTTTTGGGCGATCGCCCGCGTAGAGGCAAATACTTCACTCGTTCCCCACTTAATGCCCTCGAACAATTCCGGTATGGCTCTGCGCATCCCGATCAGATAATAACCCCCGTCTTTTGCCGGGCCCAAAACTAAATCGCGATCGCTCAGTTCATCAAAAGCCTGTGCCAGAATTTCTGCTTTCAAATCGGGACAATCAGTGCCGATAATTGCCACTTTGTCAACCCCAGAATCAAAGGAATTTTGAAACGCTGCTGTCATTCTTGCGCCCAAATCTCCGTCTATTTGATTTTGATAAATTAGATCAGTTCCCAACCAGTCTTGCATCTGTTGCTGGCTGTCGCCTGTGTGGTGAATTTCTACCGATAATTGGCGGGAGTTTTGGAGAAATAGCGTGCAGGCGATCGTCCGTTGGGCCATCAAGCGGTGCAGGTTGGCAGCGCCTGCTTTTCCCAGCACCGGAATTAGTCTAGTTTTGGTTATTCCTGGCTCGGGATAGCGGGTGAAAACAATCAATTTTTCTGAAATCATCGTTCGTTCATAATTTTTACATGGCTCTCAACTGTCAACTGCGGTGCCCTGAGCGTAGTCGAAGGGTCAACTCTCAACTCATTTCTAGCATTCGCTGAATCGGCTGCAAAGCTGCTATTTGTAGCTCTTGGGGCATGGTAATTTCGGGAGTTTGATTTTTCATAGCTAGATACAATTTTTCCAAGGTATTTAATCTCATGTGCGGGCATTCGTTGCAAGCACAACTATTATTGTTACCAGGAGCGGGAATAAATCGTTTGTGAGGTGCTTGCTTTTGCATTTGGTGAATGATTCCCGGTTCAGTCGCCACAATAAAAGCTTGGCAGTCACTGGATTGAGAATATTTGAGCAAAGCGGTGGTGGAGCCGATATAATTGGCGTGGCGAAGTACGGGAGGTTCGCATTCTGGATGGGCAATTATTTCGGCTTCGGGATTTTCGATTTTGAGTTGAACTATCTTTTTTTCTGAGAAGTTTTCGTGGACGATGCAAGCTCCTTGCCAAATTTCCATGTGTCTACCGCTTTGTTCCATGACGTAGCGGCCGAGATTGCGATCGGGCGCAAAAATTATCGGCTGATTTTTGGGAATTTGATTGACAATTTTGACGGCGTTGGAGCTGGTACAAATTATGTCGCTCATTGCCTTAATTTGGGCGGTACAATTAATGTAGGAAATGACTAAGTGTTCTGGTCGATCGGCTTTGAAAGCTGCAAAGGCTTCGGGCGGGCAACTGTCGGCGAGCGAGCAACCTGCATTTAAGTCTGGCAATAATACTAATTTGTCGGGATTGAGGATTTTGGCGGTTTCCGCCATGAAGTGAACTCCGGCAAAAACTATGACATCAGCGTTGGTGTTGGCGGCTTTGCGGGCAAGTTCTAGGGAGTCGCCAATGAAGTCTGCGATGTCTTGAATGTCGGAGTCTTGATAATAGTGAGCGAGAATGACGGCGTTTAACTCTTGTTTGAGGGCGTTAATTGCTGCAAACAAGTCGTCGGGCAGTCGGGTTTGAGTAAAGTTCTGAGCAGGTGCGGTGGTAAACACAGTTAGAATATTCCGAAGAAGGTGGCGGCTGGACTAAAGTGTACTTTTGTACTTTGAATTATAGTTGAATTCACCAAAAATTGCTGGCTGTTCAGTGGAGCCAATCTCAAATCTCAAATCTCAAATCTAAAATTGCCTGGGGGAGAGTGCAAAAATTGGTCGCTGTTTCCTATCCTGAATAAGAAGGGGCTAGGGATCGATCGCACATGACAAATCAAATGAACAAACTTAAATCTATCAAAATTGCGGTGGTGGGGGACATTCACGATCAGTGAGAACCTGAAGACGGCGAGGCGCTGAAGCATCTGGGCGTTGACTTGGTGCTGTTTGTGGGGGATTTTGGGAATGAGTCGGTGGAGGTGGTACGCGCGATCGCCTCTTTGGACATTCCCAAAGCAGCGGTGTTTGGCAACCACGATGCTTGGTACACGGCGACGGAGTGGGGGCGGAGTCGATGCCCTTACGATCGCCAACAAGAAAATTGGGTAAAACAGCAAATAGACTTAATGGGAGAAGCTCACGTCGGTTACGGGAAACGAGATTTTCCCGAATTGGGCGTAACAGTCGTCGGAGGCCGCCCGTTTACTTGGGGAGGCTCGGATTGGAGGTACAACGATTTTTACTCGGAGTGGTTTGGGGTAGAGAGTTTTGCAGAGTCGGCCAGGCGCATTGCAGAAGCTGCGGCAGAGGCGGACTGCGAAAATGTAATTTTTTTGGGTCACACGGGCCCGACGGGCTTGGGAGAGGCTCCTGAAGACCCCTGCGGGCGAGATTGGAAGCCGCTGGGAGGGGATTGGGGCGACCCGGATTTTGCTGAGGCGATCGATCGAACTCGGAGTTCTGGTAAGCACATACCTCTGGTAACTTTTGGTCATATGCACCACAAATTGCGGCACACAAAACAGGAATTGCGGAAGTCGCTAAGCGTGAGTGCCGAGGGTACGGTTTATTTGAATGCGGCCAGCGTACCGCGAATTGTGGAGAGAGAATGCTCAAAACTGCGGAATTTCTCGATCGTCCTGCTGGAATCTGGAGTAGTCTCGGAAGTGTCTCTAATTTGGGTGGGAGAAAATTTCGCAGTGGAAAGAGAACAAATTCTTTATCGGCGCGCTGAATCTGCGACTATTTGTAGTTAGAGACAATTGCTGGTATGATGAATTTTATCCACCGGGAGAGGTGGCAGAGTGGTCGAATGCGCTCGACTTGAAATCGAGTGTGGCAGTGATGTCACCGTGGGTTCAAATCCCACCCTCTCCGTTTAAAAATTGTCTTGTTCGTTAAGGGGTTTGAGATACGGCAACCTCTCAATAGTTCCGTTTTCCGCTCATCTTTCGTTCAAACTCTCCTCTAAATGGCACAACATACCGCTGGTATTTACCAACCAAAAAAACACCCCCGCAGGGGTGCTTTTGTATACCAGATAATTTGTCTAGTCAACTGACTCAACTCAAACTGCTTCCTCATCCGCTGGGTCGCCGTAGGGGTCTTCGCTGGCCGGGCTGACATCGCCGAACTGTCCGGCATCCGCTACGTAGGAGTCTGCCGGATCTCCGTAGGGGTCTTCGCTGGCCGGGCGCACGTTGCCGAACTGTCCGGCATCTGCGTAGTCTGCCGGATCGCCGTAGGGGTCTTCGCTGGCCGGGCGGGCGTTGCCGAATCGTCCGGGATTTGAGGGATCTTCGTAATTGGCGTCAGGATCGACTTGTTCGCTGTCTTGCCCGACGATCGCATCTTTTATTTTTCGCAAAAAACTGTCTACCACGATCGAGTTCCTCTTTATTTATGGGTTCAAAGGCGACTGTTTTAGATTCGGAATGCCAGATTTAATTAAAAATCAGCCAACCGGCTATCTAAAATCTCAAATGGTTTGGTTACTGTGCCGGAACAGCAGTTTTAGCTTCCGGCAAGCTAGTGAGGTTTTTACCTGTAGTTTGGTTGTTGTACCCCTCGAATTCGCGGTAACGCGCTGCCTCGGACTCCGGAACTTGAATTCCTTCAGGTGGCGGCGTTACGTAGTGAGCGCGATTCTGGGCATCGCGATAATAAACGCGACCGTTTTTGGAAAGGTAATGTTTTCCCTGTGCCCCCTGTTCTTGTTTATTTTTGTGCTGATTGTAGATGTAGTAAAGGGCGGCTGCTCCTACTAAAGTAATCCCTACTTTTTGAGCATTGCTCAGTCCTTTTTTCGCTTGTGGCGAAGGACTCGGGCGGCGATTAGTTTGCACTCCTCCAGCACGAGTGTCGTCAACAGGAGGCGGGGGGGCGGAACTTTCCTTAGAACCGCAAGCACTCAAGAACGGAAATGTCAGCAGCGTTGTCAGCAGCAGAGCCATGAAGCGCGATCTTCTGGGTTCGGGTTTGATTGTGTTCATTACCGCTCCGAATTGTCCAAATTACAGGGTATGTTTTTGGCGAGGTTGAGGAACCTGATCTGCTGCCAACCGTTTTGTAAGTAAATTAATCGATCGCAGCAATTTTGATATAAATAGTTGCTGAGAACTCACAACAGCGCAGGTAAGATATTGCCTTTCTATTCAATCATCCTCAAATATCTCGAAGATTGACTCATTCCAGGGATATAAATAAAATTTCTGTTATTTCAGTCCGCAGGTATATGCAAATGCGCGCCCTCGCATCCCAATAAATTCCGTTTGTGAACTGAGATAAGCGAAGTGAAGCAGACGGAGGCAAGTCCGAAACCCTTTCGCAGCTTTTGAGCGAGAGCAAGGAGGCGGGATTTAATTGCGCATCCCTGCTTGTCTGAAGATTGCGACAATTTTTTTGTGGAAATTCTGGAGAGGTCGATCGTACTCCTGTATTAATAATTAACCGCAAGAGAAAGCCGCCGAAGCTTTTCGGATATTTATGAAATTTAAAAATTTAGTTACTGTTGGATTGTCGATCGCCGTTGTATTCGCTGTGACCAAATATATACCTGATTCTATTAAACAAAACCAAGTCCAGCAATTACTGGAAACCAAACAGTGTCCCGAATACAATCTCAGCAATGTCAACTTAAAGGGAATGGATTTACAAGGATTTAACTTGCAGGGAGCTAACCTAGAAAGTGCTGACTTATCAGGAGTAAAATTGGCGAATGCCAACCTAAAAAATGCTAACTTAAACAAAGCGAACCTGACTGGAGCTGATTTGGGATGTAGTGGCATCAGTTTCAATATTGACACAAATGAAAAAGCCGCAAATATGGATTTTAAAGTCAGTGCTGTTCCCGAAAAGAATAACCCAGAAAATGCAGTAGCTGGTTTCAACATGAAATCAACAGATCGAGGAACCACAATGCGTTTCAACCTGCCGGGATGCGCCGACTTCGAGAACGCTAAATTGCAGGAGACTAAAATGCCCGATGGCAACATTCACCCTTAATTTCAGCAAATATAGTAACCTGCTGTATCATCATTTTTCAACTACTTTTCATTCTTTCTGCTCTCTATTTTCTTTTTCTCTGTGTCCTCTGTGGCCTCTGCGGTTCATAAAAAAAAACCGCTGTCTCAATAGCAGACAGCGGTTTTTTAAGCAAGTAACAATCATCTAAAATTAGTGAGCAGAACCGTTACCGTTGCTTTTCATTCTTTCTGCTCTCTATTTTCTCTTTCTCTGTGTCCTCTGTGGCCTCTGCGGTTCATAAAAAAAACCGCTGTCTCGACAGCAGACAGCGGTTTTTTAAGCAAGTAACAATCGTCTAAAATTAGTGAGCAGAACCGTTACCGTGATACTTGTCGCTGTCGTAGAATCCGTTTTTTGTGCCGAAGAACAGACAGCAAACGGTGAAAACTGCTGTCAAAACTGCTAAAACTAACTTAACGTCCATAATTTAGTGTCTCCTATTGAGTGCAAATACTCAGATTGTAGAGTCTTTTTGGCTGGCGCGGCCATCTACTACCGTAGCGTCAGATTTGCTTGGTTGCTGGCTGGTGCGACAGTTTCCTGACGGGGAGACGATTCGGGGAATGATTGTCGAAACTGAAGCTTATGGCCCGGGAGATCCCGCTTGTCACGCTTACGGGCGTCGCACTCCGCGCAATCTCGTGATGTTCGGGCCTGCGGGTATGAGTTATGTTTACCTAATCTATGGGATGTATCATTGTTTCAACGTCGTGACGGATACAGACGGAGTTGCTAGCGGTGTGTTAGTTAGGGCTTTACCGAAAAACTGGGTAAAAGCCCCGTCCTTCTAGGACGGCTTTAATTCTTCCGTACAGTGTAAAGATTTATCATGTTTATACGCAGAGAGTCGTATAAATATGAGAAGCTATTCGTATGATAGCACTAGAGTACAAGTTAAAAGGCAAAGCACAGCAATATCGGATCATCGACGACATGATCCTTACTGCTCAGTTTGTCCGAAACAAAGCTCTTAGATACTGGATCGACAATCAAGGGGTTAAGCTGGTTGACCTGTACAAACAATGCGCCATCATGGCAAAAGAGTTTGAATGGGCAGAAAAACTTAACTCAATGGCACGTCAAGCTTCGGCTGAACGTGCCATTTTTGCTGTTCAACGTTTCTTTGCTAATTGTAAAGCGAAGAAGCCTGGAAAGAAAGGATACCCGCAGTTCAAGAAACACACTCGCTCAGTAGAATACAAGACATCAGGATGGAAGCTTTCTGCTGATAAAAGATGTTTGACATTTACGGATGGTTTTGCTGCGGGTACTTTCAAGCTGGTTGGTAGTCGAGATTTACACTTCTACGCTCCTAGCGAAATTAAACGAGTTAGGGTTGTACGTCGGGCTGATGGCTACTATGTTCAGTTTTGCATCAACGTAGAAC